>JAFPNK010000012.1 GCA_017401985.1 Paludibacteraceae bacterium
ACCGGTGCTGAGTATGTTATCCTTGGTCACTCCGAGCGTCGTCAGTATTATGCTGAGAGCTATGAGATGTTAGCAGAGAAGACCCGTCTGGCTCTGGCAAACGGTCTGAAGGTTATCTTCTGCATCGGTGAGGTGAAAGAAGAGCGTGAGGCTGGCAAGCAGAATGAGGTTGTGAAAGCACAACTCGAAGGTTCCGTCTTCGGTCTAAGCGCTGAAGAGTGGAAGAACATCACCCTCGCTTACGAACCCGTTTGGGCTATCGGTACTGGTCTGACCGCTACTCCGGCACAAGCACAGGAGATTCATGCATACATCCGTGGCCTCGTGGCAGACAAATACGGTAAAGAGGCAGCAGACAACACCACCATCCTCTACGGCGGAAGCTGCAACGAGAAGAATGCTGCAGAGCTCTTCGCTTGCCCGGACATTGACGGTGGTCTGATTGGTGGCGCTGCACTCGTAGCAGAGAAATTCCTGGCGATCATCGCTGCTAGATAACCGGAGAGGCTCCGGAGCCGCTTAACCATTCGGAATTATGGCATTAATCAAGACCATCAATAGAAACGGAGAGATCTTGACCCCGCACATCGCTGACGACGTGTTCATGGCAGAGAATGCCACGGTCATTGGTGATGTGACGGTGGGGGAAGGTTCGAGCCTGTGGTTCAATGCCGTGCTGCGTGGCGATGTGAACACCATCGTCATCGGCAAGCACTGTAATATCCAAGACGGCGCCGTGCTGCATACGCTCTATCAGAAATCGACCATCCGTCTCGGCGACTACGTGTCCGTAGGACATAATGTCACCATCCACGGCGCGAACGTCGATGACTACGCGCTTATCGGAATGGGAGCCACCCTACTCGATGACGCACACGTAGGAGAAGGAGCGATAGTCGCAGCCAACGCCCTGGTGCTCAAAGGCACACAGATTGGACCGCATGAGATCTGGGGTGGCGTGCCGGCTAAGTTCATCAAGAAAGCTGATCCCGCCCAGACCGCAGAAATCAACAAAAAGATAGCCAATAACTACGCCATGTACGCCAGTTGGTACCGGTGAGTCACCGGAGACGAACATAACAACGCTACTACTATGTATAAACGTATTCTTTTAAAACTCTCCGGAGAGAGTCTTGCCGGAGAAAGCAAGCAAGGCATTGATACGCAACGTTTAGCCGATTATGCCGAACAAGTGAAAGCCATCGCGCAACGCGGTGTGCAAATAGGCATCGTCATCGGAGGAGGAAACATCTTCCGCGGGTTGAGCGGTGCCCAAAAAGGCTTCGATCGCGTCAAAGGTGACCAAATGGGAATGCTCGCTACCGTCATCAATGCGCTCGCATTAGCTTCGGCATTGGAATCCATTGGTCAACCGGTTCGTGTTCTGACCTCTATTCGTATGGAACCCATAGGCGATTTCTACAGCCCCGCCAAGGCACAACGACTGCTCGATAAGGGTAACGTAGTCATTCTGGCCGGAGGTACCGGAGCACCTTATTTCACAACTGACACAGGCTCCTCGCTGCGCGCGCTGGAGATCAAAGCGGATGTGATGCTCAAAGGTACACGCGTAGATGGCATCTACACCGCCGATCCGGAGAAAGATCCAACAGCCACTAAATTTGACGAGATCACCTACGACGAAGTGATCAAATGCGGACTCAAGGTCATGGACCTCACCGCCACCGTCATGTGCAAAGAGAACGGACTGCCTATCTATGTGTTCAACATGGACAAACGCGGTAACCTCGCTAAAGTCATTGACGGCGAACAAATAGGAACATTGGTAAAACCGTAAATTAAAACTCGAGATCACGAGATCACGTGATCACAAAAAATAATAATATTATGGAAGACGAACTCGAATTGTATCAAAACGCTGCTGAAGAGCAAATGCAGAATTCTGTTGCCCACTTGGACGACACCCTTCAACACATCCGTGCAGGAAAAGCCAACCCGCGTATCTTAGACCCGATCAAGATCGATTACTACGGAGCAATGTCTCCGCTGGCTAACTGCGCCACTATCACCACTCCCGATGCACGTACCATCGCTATCACACCGTGGGAGAAGAAACTGATCAACGAGATTGAACGCGCCATCATCAATTCCAATATTGGTCTGGCTCCGTCTAATAACGGTGAGACCATCCGTCTCATCCTTCCGCCGTTGACCGAAGAGCGCCGTCGCGACCTCTGCAAACAATGCAAAGGCGAACTGGAAGAGGCGAAGATGTCCATCCGTAACGCTCGCCGCGATGCGATTGAGGAGTTTAAGAAACTCGTCAAGAACGGCCTGAGCGAAGACATTGAAAAAGATGCGGAAGAGGACATCCAGAAGGTGCATGATAAATACATCGCTAAAGTGGAAGCCCTCTACGCTGCCAAAGAGAAAGAAATCATGACGGTCTAGGACCGAGCAGCTTAGCCATTCGGGTCTGTGAGAGGTCTCGTCATCAAATCTACGGGTAGTTCATACATCGTTCGCTTGGACGATGGTACGGATGCGGAGTGCCATATAAAAGGCAATTTCCGTATCCGTGGCATCCGTAGTACCAATCCGGTGGCCGTCGGCGACTATGTGGAGATCCGAACGCTCGGGGATGGCACGAACTGGATAACAGAGATCGAGGAACGGCGCAATTATATCATTCGTCGTTCGACCAACCTAAGTAAGGAGAGTCATATTCTCGCTGCGAACATCGACCAAGTGGCACTCATCGTGACCGTCAACCATCCGGTTACTTCCACCACCTTCATTGACCGCTTTCTGGCTACCTGCGAAGCTTATCGCGTGCGCGCGATACTTATATTTAATAAGATTGACCTGCTTACTCCCGAAGAATTAGAGCAATTAGCGGAACTCCGAAATCTCTATGAATCAATCGGTTACGAAACGCTCGCCATCAGCGCAATAGATCTAAACAGCGAAGCGATAAACGCCGAAAGCTCAAACGCACGAAGTGCTATAAACGCAATGTTATCCGGCAAGGTAACCTTGCTCTCCGGTAACTCCGGTGTCGGCAAATCCACCCTCCTCAATGCGCTCTTCGGACGTGAGATGACGCGAACCGGACGCATCTCCGATGCACATGACAAAGGGATGCACACCACCACTTTCTCCGAGATGTACTTCTTGGAGGATGGTGAGGTAATAGACACCCCGGGTATCAAGGGCTTCGGGTCGATTGACATGTCCCGTGAGGAAGTGAGTCATTATTTCCGGGAGATCTTTGCCGTCAGTCGTGACTGCCGCTTCGGAAACTGCACACACACCAATGAACCCGGTTGTGCGGTGCAAGAAGCGTTAATAAAAGGATTCATAGCCCTTTCTCGCTATGAATCCTATTTATCGTTGTTAGGGGATTGTACGGAAACGAAATATCGTTAGACCGTCCAGCTCTCCAGCGTAGTCATCAACTCGTCAAAAGTCTTCACCTTCGCATTCTCACGCACATCCCTAATCTGCTTGTTCACCGCCTCGTCGTAAGACTCCATCTCCACATTACGGATCACACCCAGCGCCACAGGCAGCCCGTCACCCGTAACCTCTAACCCGTCACCGTTATTTCCCATCAGCGCTAACAGACGATGCAGCGTCGGATCCGGTTGAGAAGCATCGTGCACTAACACACGCGGATCGTCCGCCGCCACAACAACCATCTTCGGAACAAAAGTGAGCGGATCAATCTCCACTGCCAAACCTTTGTCTTTCTCCTTACCGAAAATCATCTTCTCCCCATGCTTAAGGACAATAGCGTGCTCGGCACGTTGATCACGGTCTGCTATCAACGCATGCGTGCCGTTATTGAAAATAACGCAGTTAACCAAACATTCAACGATCGAGCAGCCTTTATGTTGCTGCGCCGCCACCAGACAATCCACAGTGGTCGGCATATCTACATCCAGCGTACGGGCGAAGAACGTACCGCCTGTTCCTAATACCAATTGAGCCGGAACGAACGGACGTTCCACCGTTCCGAATGGCGATGACTTCGACACAAAACCCTTCGGACTGGTTGGTGAATATTGACCTTTGGTCAATCCGTAAATGCGGTTATTGAACATGCATACATTCAAATCCACATTACGGCGTATCTCGTGAATAAAATGATTACCACCGATTGCCAAACAATCACCGTCTCCACTCATCTGCCAAACGGTCAGTTCCGGATGACTGGTCTTCACGCCGGTAGCTATCGCTCCACCGCGACCGTGAATCGTATTAAATCCGTAAGTATTCAGATAATGCGGCATACGACTCGAGCACCCGATTCCGGAAATAACTGCCACTTGATGCGTCGGAACACCTATCTGCGCCATCGCTTTCTGCAACGCCATACAGATGGCATGATCGCCGCAACCCGGGCAGAAACGAACGTATTGATCTGATTTAAATTGACTTGCTTCCATAAAATCTAAAATCTAAAATCATAAATCTCAAATGCCGTTGACGTATCGAACGATACGTTCTACGGCAAAGGGTTGACCTTGCACTTCGTTATACTGCTCAATCTGCAGTTCCGGCAATTGTGCACGAAGGTATGCAGCGAACTGACCTGTGTTCAATTCGCACACGACAATGCGCTTGTATTGACTGAGCACCTCGCGCGTATTCTTCGGTAGCGGCATGATATAATTGAATTGCGCTAAGTCACAACCTAACTCGTTGGCAGCCGCATGCAGATGACCTTCCGTACTACCCCAGCCGACAAGAAGTGTGTCTGAATGCTGATTACCGATTACTGACAACTGAGGTATCCGCTCAGCGATCTGCTCAATCTTCTTCTTACGTGCCAACACCATCACTTCGTGGTTCTCAGGGTTCGTAGAGATAGTACCCCGTTCGGCATCGCGCTCCAAACCGATATTCCGGTGCTCAAACCCTTCCATGCCAGGATAAGCCCAATAACGCACACCGCGTTCGTCACGCAACGCCGGGTTATAATGGCCTTTCAACTCTTCCGGCACCGTCTGCGGCTTTATCTCAGGCAACTCCGCCAATTGCGGAATGCGCCAAAGGGCTGTTCCGTTCGCCAGATACGTATCGGTCAACAAGATCACCGGAGTCATGTTCTCCAGCGCTATCTTACAAGCCTCGTATGCAAAATCGAAACAATTAGCACTGCTCGATGCCGCCAGCACTACCGCCGGGCACTCACCGTTACGACCGTACATCGCTTGCAACAAGTCCGTCTGTTCCGTCTTGGTCGGCAGACCGGTACTCGGACCGCCACGCTGTACATCCACTACCACTAACGGCAGTTCCGCCATCACTGCCAGACCAATCGCCTCTGATTTGAGACTCAAACCCGGACCGGAAGTAGTCGTACATGCCAAATCGCCTGCAAAAGCTGCTCCTATCGCCGTACAAACACCGGCTATCTCGTCCTCTGCCTGAATAGCCATCACATTCATGTCCTTGCGGCCTGCCAGTTCATGCAAAATATCGGTAGCAGGAGTGATGGGATACGAACCCAAAAACAGATGCTTGCCTGCCTTCTGAGCAGCTGCAATCAGACCGAACGCAGTCGCGCGGTTACCGGCAATGGAGGTGTATCGGCCGGGCTCCTCTAACCTCTCACCTCTAACCTCTAACCTAATTTGGCTCACGGAGAGAGCCAAATTCTGCCCGTAGTTATATCCGTCCACCATCACCTTCGTGTTCGGTGCCACGAGCGCTGGTTTCTTCTTGAACTTATCCTCCAGCAGATGAATCGCCTTGTCCATCGGTTCGTCGAACAACCAGCATACCAAACCAAAAGCGAACATATTACGACTCTTCAGAATAGACTTATTGTCCATTCCCGACTCCTTCAGCGCCTCTTTGGTCAGCGTGGTCAGCGCTACCGGCACAATCTGCACCGTCTCCGGAATATCCAATTCCGTGAACGGATTATCGGTATGATACTGCGCTTTCTCTAAATCCTTATCGGTCAACGAATCGGTATCCACAATCACAATAGCATGACGGTGATATAACGCAAACTGCTCATCGTAATGCGCCTGCGGATGATTGAAATGCGAGCCTAACGTGCACACTTTCAGTGCAGCCGCATTCATCGCCACAATCACATCGGCCTTGTCGCCCGGTGTGTAAACATCTGCTCCTAACTCAACTTGAAAACCACTCACTCCGCCCAATGTACCTTGCGGTGCGCGAATCTCTGCCGGGAAATCCGGCAAGGTAGAAATCTCGTGACCTAACTCTGCGCCCAACTGAGCGAACAGGTTACCCGTCAACTGCATTCCATCACCCGAATCTCCACAAAATCGAACTACTGTATTTTTCACGTTTATGTATTAAATTTTGATTGCGACTGCAAATTTACAGCTTTTTTTGCACATACGCAAATTTTTATTCATTTTTTTGTGTATGTCATTTTTTTTTACTACCTTTGCACCGTCATTTGAGAACTGCATTGCTACAAGATTTCATTATATCACGCATCAAGGCCCAATTGCCCTTTGAACCGAACGAAGAGAAAGACGGTTTATTGAAAGCATTGGGTGATTTTCTCATCTCTCGCGAACCGCGAAAGGCATTTATCTTGCGCGGATATGCCGGTACCGGCAAAACGAGTGTCATGAGTGCATTGGTGCGCGCGCTAAGTGATCTCAAACAACCCTGTGTGCTACTCGCCCCTACCGGACGGGCTGCCAAAGTGCTCAGTCGCTACTCGGGCGCACAGGCGTACACGATTCATAAGAAGATATACCGCCAAAACCAATTGGGACAAGAGCAGTTCTCACTGTCCGACAACCTGCACAAGAACACCCTGTTCATCATAGATGAAGCCTCTATGCTTTCCGGCAACAGAGATAACGCTACCTTCGGAAGCGGATGCCTGCTGGACGACCTTGTCAAATATGTCTATAACGATCAGCATTGCGCCTTACTCCTATTGGGAGACGATGCACAGTTGCCTCCCGTCGGAAGCACCATCAGTCCCGCCCTTGATGCCGAGTATATGGCATCTAATTACCAATTAACAATTACCTATTACCAACTATTCCAAGTAGCCCGTCAAGCCTTGGATAGCGGCATTCTCGCAGAAGCAACGCGAATCAGAGAAAGACTAGGCAACCTAGGCAGCCTATGCAGCCTAGGAATCGTAGCAAACGAGCGCGACATTATCAAAGTGCCGGGAGGTGAAATCATCGAGGCACTGGAGAGCAGTTGGCGAACCGTAGGGGCGGAAGACACCCTCATCATCACCCGTAGCAATAAGTTGACCAACCTCTACAACCAAGGTGTCCGCGCACAGGTGTTATGGAAAGAGGACGACCTTTCCAACGGCGACCGGATTATGGTCACCAAAAACAATTACTATTGGGCACAGGAATACGACGATCTCGAGTTCATCGCCAACGGAGATATCTTTGAAATAGAGCGCCTCTACAACCGCCGTGAACTGTACGGATTCCAATTCGCCAATGCCTCGCTGCGCGCTGTCGATTACAACTGGGAGATAGACGCACTCGTTTGGCTCGATACGCTCGTTACCGACAGCCCCGAAGACAACTACAACCTGCAAAAAGAACTCTTCGCCCGCATCGCAGAGGATTTTCCGGAGATCCGCAACCGAAAAGAATTGGTCAAACAAGTCTTCGATTCGCCCTACTACAACGCCCTACAGATACGCTTTGCGTATGCTGTCACCTGCCATAAGGCGCAAGGCGGACAATGGAAACACGTCTTTATCGACACCGCCGGCGTCGGCGAGGATGAAGAACGAATGGCCGACCCTATCGAAAGAAGAGAATACCTCCGCTGGCTCTATACCGCCATCACAAGAGCTACGGAAAAAATTTACCTCCTCCGTTAAATTTATTAAAATAAATTTGCATATGTCAAATATTTTTTGTAATTTTGCGCCCGATTGTGGATAACAAACAAAATCTATTTGATATATGAGAAAATTTAATCATTTGTATGTCCTTACAGCTCTCCTTGTGAGCGCTTTGTTTGCCGGCTGCCACTCCGATGTTGACTTGAGCAACATTGACCCGAAGGCAGAGGTGGATCTGGGCATCGCGCTGCCGGTCGGTAGTATTCATGCTACGATCGGTGATTTCTTGGGAAACGGCATTGGGAATATCTATGTCGATTCGATGGACAACAAAGGCGTCATCACGTGGAAAGACACGTTCCATATTGCCCGTGATTTCCACAAAGTGAACTTGGCGCAGAACATTTCTTCTACCACCATCACCCTCAACGTGTACGAGCAGGCACAGGCGCAGGGATTGATTGGTTCGAACGGAAAGATCACCGGTGTGGGCGTTCAGACCCACCTTGACTTCCCGCTGACGCTCAAGCTCAAGGGTATCAACAAACCCGATGCTGCCGGTCAGTTGGACGAGCGTCTGGATAGTGCGTACATCGATTTAGCCAGCTTCGCTTCGGAGATCAAGACCAAGAACGGTCTGCCGCTTGAGTGGGAGTGGATTGACTCGGTGACCATGGATCTGGGTAGTCAAATCAAGCGTAAGAACGGCAACACCATGCTCGTTTATGACAAGAAACGCGACCATTACGGCTACGGACAAACGATTCCGACCAATGTGGATGATTTCGTCATCACTTTGATGAAATATCCGGGTGCACTACCCTCTTCTTCCAATATTATCGACTCCTGCCAGTTCATGGTGCATTTCTACTTCACCGTACCGCCAGCTACGGTAGTAACGGTTCCGGTGAACTCCGGCTTTGAGTACAAACTGGATGTCCAGTTCATCGACTACAGCGCTATCTGGGGTTATTTCAAACCGTCTTCGGATATGCACGACGAAGCCGTTGTCGATCTGTCGGAGTCTTGGGGAGAATTGGATTTCATCTCCCGTTCCAATGTGCCTTTCGCCAATCCGCGCATTGACATGCACGTGGTGACGCACGTAGCGGGTGCTATGATCATGAACGGAGACTACCTCTTCGCGGTGGACAGCAAAGGTGACTCCACCTACGCTTCCTTCCTCCGTGGTTCGCAGGAGTTCCGCAACCGCCCCGTGCAGTTCAGCGCAGGCGAGTACCTCGATCCCATCACCAGTGCACTCACGGATTCGACGACGAACATGATCGTTCGTTTCGATAAAACACCGGAGAAAGGACACATCGACCGCCTGTTCCAGAATATGCCGCAGAAACTGGGGTATAAGTTCAGCGTGGACTTCAACTATTCATTAACACCGCAGATCCGCGTGACCAACAACACCAGCATTCGTATCGATGCGATTTGTATGCTGCCTTTCATCTTTAACGAAGGCCTGTATATCAACTACAGCGACACGGTACATGATATCAACCTCAGCCAATTCAGCATTGATTCCCTGCTCAACAACGTAGAGATCATCGACACGCTCAAAGCATCGGACATCAAAGTGGTGCTGCATGCCAAAAACTCCATTCCGGTGGATGTCAAGGCTTCCATGCGCTGCTTGGACGAGTACGGAAACATCATCAAAGACCCGGCTGATCCGTCCAAACCGCTGTTGCTGTTCAAGCAAGACACCATCACTTTGGTTGCACCGACCTACGCGGTAGATGTCAACGGCAACTGGATCCAGACCGCTCCGGGCGAGACCGTCATTGTGGCGAACCTGACCAAAGAGGAGATGGATTTGCTTCCGAGCGTCAAAGACCTCGTTTACGATGCCACTATCGATGACAAATCGCTGCAGGATGCATACAAGAAAGGACTGACCAATGTGCGTATCACCAAAGACCAGGGTATCACATTGAAGATTGGATTGTCTGCTAAAGCAGATGCGGTATTGAATTTTGAGAATAATAACAATAACTAAGGAGGGCTGAACAATGAAAAAGCGAATTATTCTTGCAGCCCTCGCGGCTATACTCACACTCGGTGCAAGCGCACAACAAGTGACTACGCTTTACTTCTTGGAGAACGCACCGATGCGTCATACCATCAACCCGGCTTTCCAACCGGTTAGTCAGGGTTTCTTGAACTTCAGCCCGCTGGGTTGGATGTCTTTCGGAGTCGGAAACAACTCCATGACCATGAGTGATATCTTCTTTGTCGACCCGACAACCGGCAAAACCATCACTCCCCTGCACCCGAATGCAGATAAGAATGCTTTCCTGCGCCAGATGCGCGCAATGACACTCGTCAACGGAGAAGCAACGCTGGGTATCGTTAACATGGGCTTCCGCATCAAAGATGCAGGATACCTGACCATCGGTATCAACGAGCGCATGGTAGGCGGAGCAACGATGCCTAAGTCCATCTTCGACTTCGCGCTCGGCGGAGGGATGACCGATCTGGAAGGTGGCATCAACACCATCAGTTTCACTGGTATGGGTGCCGGCGCTACGCTCTACGCAGAGGTAAGCGGCGGTTACAGCCATCGTATCAATGACCAATGGACCGTCGGTGGTAAACTGAAAGTGCTGCTCGGGCAAGCCTACATGGGAATGAACACCAAGAATCTGGCTATTGACGCCAGCACGGAGCAATGGCGCCTCTACGGCGATGCCGCACTCGATATAGCGGCACCCGTCAATGTGGCTTATCTCGGTTCCTATATAGACGGTAAGAACATGAACCAGGTCATCGAGAGCTTCAAAGACGGTTCGTTCGACTCCAACCAACTCATCAACACCTCTGATCCGAAAGCACTCGTGACTAACATCCTCACTCCGTCCGGTTACGGTGCTGCTATCGACCTCGGTTTTACGTACAAACCGATTGAGAACCTGCAGATTACCGCTGCGTTGAACGATCTCGGTTTCATCTATTGGAACAAGAGCAGCCGTTTCACATGCTCCGTGGACACCGTGTTCGAGGGTGCCGGTGAGATCGATTACGGCGATCCTGCTTACCGCGACGAGAACGGCAATTTCTCTACGGCTATCCTCATGGATACCGTCAAGAGCAATCTGCAACAACTCATGAACGGCGTACATATGGCGCAGAGTGGAAGCGGTTTCGCACGCATGACCTCCGCTCGCCTGAACATAGGTGTAGATGCTAATTTCTGGGATAACCGCGTCGGCGTAGGTGTCGTATCCGCTACGCGCCTCTACAACGCCCGTCTGTACGAGGAGATCACCTTCGGTGTCGCTTTCCGTCCGTACAACTGGATTAGTATCGCGGCTTCCTACTCCCTCCTCAATAACGGTAAGTTCAGTAATATCGGCGCCGGATTGAGCATCATGCCCTATGACGGAATCAACATGACCTTGGCGATGGATTATATCCCCACCAGCTATGCCGGAATGGATATCAACGGACAGAAACAGTATATCCTCCCCTACAAGACCAAAATGGTTAACGTAGCCCTCGGCTTCTCCGTTTGCTGGGGTTCTAACCGTCGAGACAAGGATAAAGATGGTGTATGGGACAAACTCGACCTGTGTCCGAACACCCCGCGCGGCGTACAGGTGGACAGCGTAGGTTGCCCGCTTGATACTGACCACGATGGTGTACCTGATTACCTCGACCAGTGCCCGAACACGCCAGCTGCTGCAATCGGTTTCGTTGATTCCGTAGGTTGCGCAATGGATAGCGACGGCGATGGTGTTGAGGATTATAAAGACCGTTGCCCGGGTACTCCCGAAGCGGCACGCGGTATGGTGGACAGCGTCGGTTGCCCGCTCGATACCGATGGCGATGGTGTTCCCGATTATCTGGACGAGTGTCCCGGCACTCCGGAGGCGGCTCGCGGTATGGTGGACGCCAAGGGTTGTCCGCTCGATTCCGATAAGGACGGCGTGCCTGATTACAAGGACGCTTGCCCGAACACACCGGCCGAAGCACGAGGTATGGTGGACGAGAACGGATGTCCGCTCGATTCCGATAACGACGGTGTACCGGATTACAGAGATGCATGCCCGAACACCACTCCGAATGCCATCGGCTTCGTGGATGAGAACGGTTGCGAACTGGATAGCGACGGTGACGGCGTGCCCGATTATCAGGACGAGTGCCCGCACGTAGCCGGACTCAAAGCTAACAAGGGCTGTCCGGAGGTGAAACGCGAAGTACGCCAACTGCTCCAGAAAGCTATGCAAGGTATCGAGTTCGAGACCGGTAAGGCTACTATCAAGAAGAAATCCTACCCGCTGCTCAACCAGATCGCACAGACCTTTATTGAAAACGATAATTATATTATCGAGGTACAAGGTCACACCGATAATACCGGTAATGCAGATCTGAACAAGAAACTGTCTGACCAGCGTGCAAAAGCCGTAATGGAGTATCTCGTTAAACAAGGTGTACCGGCTGAGCGCTTGACCGCTATCGGTTACGGTCCTGATGTGCCTATCGCAGACAACAAGACCGCTGCAGGACGTCAGAAGAACCGCCGTGTAGAATTCAAGATCACCTTCGAGGAAGTACACATCGAGACCATCCTCGACCACGCGGATGATCAAGTACCGGAGGCAACGCCGAATAACTAAAAATTGAAAGATATTAAATATTAATTAATCATTATTCATTGATTATATGGGACGCGCATTTGAATATCGCAAAGCGACAAAACTGAAAAGATGGGGACACATGTCCCGCACATTCACCAAATTAGGAAAAGAAATCACAATCGCAGCTCGTGAGGGTGGTCCGGATCCGGACTCCAACCCTCGCCTGCGTGCACTCATCCAGCAGTGTAAGCGTGAGAATATGCCGAAGGACAACATCGACCGCGCCATCAAAAAAGCGACCGACAAATCCTCTGAAGGCTACAAGGAGATCAATTACGAAGGATACGGCCCGCACGGAATAGCTATCTTCGTCGAGACCGCAACGGACAACCATATGCGTACCGTTGCCAACATCCGCTCGTACTTCACTAAGTTCGGCGGTACACTCGGCACACAGGGTTCGCTCCAGTTTCTCTTTGACCGCAAGGCATGCTTCACCGTTACAATGAAAGACGGCATTGACCTCGATGAACTCGAACTCGAACTCATTGACTTCGGCGTAGAAGAACTCGGCGTGGACGAGGAAGAGAACACCATCGTCATCTATTCGGACTTCAACGAGGCGATCAACATGCAAAAATACCTCGAGGAGAACGGATTTGAGATCCAGGCCATGGAGTTCGTTCGTATCCCGAACGATACCAAACAACTGACCGACGAGCAACGCGAGTCTGTTCAGAAACTCATCGACAAGATCGAAGAGGACGAAGATGTACAGAATGTCTTCACCAACATGGCGGAATAATGATCATCTCCGATTACTTTAAATTAACAGATCGTCAGGCTGAGCAGTTTGCCCAGCTTGACGCGCTGTATAGAGACTGGAACAGCAAGATTAATGTCATCTCCCGCAAGGATATAGACAATCTGTACGAGCACCACGTACTCCACTCACTGGCTATCGCCAAACTGCTGCCTTTCCAACCCGGCACAACCGTCATGGATGTCGGTACAGGAGGCGGATTCCCGGGTATTCCGCTCGCTATCCTCTTCCCTGACAGCCAATTCCTGCTTATCGATAGTATCGGTAAGAAGATCAAAGTGGCTTCGGAGATAGCGCAAGCACTTGGTCTGACCAACGTGGAGTGCAAACAGGAACGCGTGGAGAAAGAGAAGCGTAAATTCGACTTCGTCGTTTCCCGCGCCGTAATGCCCCTACCCGACCTTGTCAAACTCATTCGTAAAAACGTCTCCGACAAACACCGTAACGCGGTGCCAAACGGTCTGGTGGTACTGAAGGGTGGCGATTTACAAGAAGAAATCCGCCCCTTCAAAGAGGCGGAAATCACTCCGTGCAGCACGTGGTTTAAAGGCGAATGGTTCGACACCAAACAGGTCATCTACCTGCCTTTATAATTCTTGACCTGTTACGGTAAAGATCTTTGCTCCGCGTTGGATATATATTTGTCCGTCGCGGAGTATTTTTTGAGGCAAATCTTCAATCTCAAATCTCAAATCTTCAATGCCTTCTTCAGAAGGCGAATACCCATCATCCATCGGTGCCCGATGCGTCATCGCATAATCCAGATACATCTCCAGCATCGTATATCCGCTCTCATGCAGTGCGTTATTATCCGGAATTATTGGGTCTGTGCTGTTAGCCGCCTCCCAGAAATCCGGCATTCCGTCGGAATCGGAATCTGCATAAGCCGCTACTTCAGGATACGCATAGAACCCTTCCGCATCCTCTTCCGTATCGATGATACCTTTCTTACCCGTCTTGGAACCCACATACGTATGCGTTCCGTTGCGAGTGTCTGCCACCAACCGCAATCCTACATGATCGCGCGGGAACACACCGGCGGTGTCTAACACCGTCTCATACGCTTCTTCGGCCGTCTCGTACTCTGCCACGGCATATGCTAACGCATCAAAATCATAACGGCCATAGACCGAATCCGCTGTCCAGCGCCACCAGGGCGTAGCCGGACGAATGAGCGTATCCACGCGGCTCTCCTCTTTCGTGTACCCCTTCACATTGACTGCCGACCAGTTATCCGCGGTTGCCGTAGGCACACCGTCAAACACATTGCCGGCCAAATACCACTTACTCGGTCCCCAACTCGTCGCTCCCGAACGCGCTTTCTCCACCGATACAAACAACTTGGTATTCGTTGTGTTCGAGCCTACTTTGTAGTAGTTGTTGATAAAATTGCACTCGTGCGCACTGTTCAATCCGTTATACTCGCCCTCTCCCAGTTTGGCGGTATTCTCGCCGCCGTAACAACCGTTGCTGCCGCCTTCGAAATTATAGTTCACATTGTTGATGTAATCCATATACACCACGTAGTCATTGCTCTGCGCGCCATTAAATCGGCAGGAACGTTTGTTGTTGTTAACCAGCAAGTTGTGATGATACGTAGCCGGCGAACCACCCCATTGACAACCGTAGCCGCGCGCACCCTTAGGATGACCGGAACTATTCAGTCCTTCGTGCACGATGCAGTACTGCACAGTGATGAAATGGCTGTCATACGTGTTCATGTTCTCCTCCGTGGACCAGCCGAACTCGCAGTGGTCTATGATATAATGACTGCAGTTCTCCGCGCCAAAAGCATTCTGGGCAATGAAATTATCACTGGCATCATTCCGACCGATACGAAAACGGATATTTCGAATAATAAAATTCTCACTCCCGCCACAGTTCACCTTGTTGTGCGTAATCACAATACCCATACCCGGAGCCGTCTGACCCGCTATCGTGTAGTTCTTGCGGTTGATACGCAAATCCTTAACGAGCTTTATCTCTCCACTCACGGCGAAACAAACCGTCAGCGGTTCACCCGGATACTGCTTCATCGCCCATCGCAACGAACCCTCCGTCTCGCCGTTCGCATCGTCCGCCAGCGTCGTCACATACACCACCTGTCCGCCTCGACCGCCCGAGGTGTACTGACCAAAACCTTCCGCACCTGGGAAAGCCGGTAGCGGTTGACTGAATGCTGACTGCTGAAAACTGAATGCTAACACGACGCAGCAAACTGCTGCCACAACGAGTCTTCGGGAATAGGAGCTGTGATGCATATGGGTTCTTTGCTTACGGGGTGAATAAATTCGATTTTGCGGGCGTGCAGACAAATGCCGCCATCGGGATTGGAGCGCTTGGCACCGTATTTCAAATCGCCTTTCACCGGACATCCGATAGCCGCTAACTGGCAGCGAATCTGATGATGACGACCTGTCTCTAAATTGATTTCTAATAAGGTGTAATTTTCTCCGCGAACAATAGTGCGATAATTTAAAATAGCCTTCTTCGCATTATTGGCGTTCGGTTTTGCAATATACGATTTGTTCTGCGCTTCATTACGAACAAGCCAGTTTTCGAGTCTCGCTTCAGGCACTTTCGGACAACCTTGCACGATTGCCCAATAGGTCTTTTTTATTTGCTCGTGCGACTTGAACATCTCGTTGAGACGCGTCAGCGCTTTGCTTGTTCTGGCAAACAGCACTACCCCGCTCGTCGGCCTATCCAAACGATGTGTCACGCCGAGAAACACCTCACCGGGTTTATTGTACTTCACCTTGATGTACGCCTTAACCGTCTCGCTCAGCGGCGTGTCGCCGGTCTTATCTCCCTGCACGATCTCGTTGCAGGTCTTATTAACCGCAATTATATGATTGTCTTCGTATAGTACTGTCATTCCGCTTGCAAAGGTACTACAAATATTTGGAATATACAAATTATTTTACTTTTTTTTAACTGATGGCACAATAAACGAAACAAAAGAGGGATTAGAGTCGGCGAAACCGCCATCACTCTCGTAAACGGCTCGATAATGACTCGTAAACGGCTCGATAATGGCTCGAGAACGGCAGGTGAACGGCTCGATAAAGTTTTAAAAAAAAATTTTCATTTTTTGCAGACAGTTTCTTGCATATTCCAAATTTTTGTTGTACCTTTGCAGCGGATTTGAAAAAAGAGGTCTCTTTTTTACAATTTTTCCGAGAATATATTTTATTTACATTTATGCAATACGAATTACAAAAACTCGAGCGTATGTCGCTCGAAGATGTGCGTGAGATAGCCGAACGCATGGGATTAAAGCCTCGTCGCAGTCAGTCGATTCGCGAACTGAGTTACGCCATTTTGGACGCGCAGGCGGACAATCGTGCCGCTGTGGTTCAGGCCAAAGAGGATGAGCGTGCCGCTGCCGGTCTTCCTGCCAAGCGCGAACGCACCCGTGGAGTACGCCGTGCCGCTGCTAAGGTCAAAGTGTCCGACAAGCCTATTCTAGCGACCGTTGGTTCCGAGAAAGAACAATTGACACAGATGCAAGAGCGCATCGCGGCAGAAAACCACAAACCCAACCGCACCATTTTAGCGGCTAAGCCGATTCTGAACGATGCTGCGCAACTGAATGATGAGCCAAAGGCTTCGACTGAAGGCGTGAAGGAGGCGAAAATGGATGAACCCGTTGTGGAGAAGCCGAAGAAACGCGGACGGCCGAAGAAAGTGAAAGAGAATGATGAAATGAGCGCACCTGCGGTGCTCAATGGTGACGCTGCGCTTAATGATGCAGCCAAGCTGCCTAATGAGCCGAAAGCTGAAGAGCCGAAAGCAGAGGAGCCTAAAGTGGAGAGTGAAGAGCCGAGAGTGGAGAGCCAAGAGGCGAATTATATTCTGCCGGATCTGGGCGAGAACGTGATTGCGATGGGAACGTTAGAGTGCGCTCCCGACGGTTACGGATTCCTTCGTTCCGCGGATTACAACTACCTACCCTCTCCGGACGATGTGTATGTGAGCAAAGATCAGGTTCGTCAATACGGTCTGAAGCCGGGCGACACCGTAGAGTGCTCCATTCGCGTCAATCCGCAGCCGGATAAGTTCTTCCCGATGGACAAGGTGATCCGCATCAACGGATTAGCTCCTGAATTGGCGAAGAAACGCGTAGCGTTTGAGAACCTGACGCCGCTCTTTCCCGATGAGAAATTCAAACTGTGCACCGGTCACGGCGATTCGCTCAGCGTGCGTATGATTGACCTGTTCTCGCCGATCGGTAAGGGTCAGCGCGGACTGATTGTAGCCCAACCGAAGACCGGTAAGACGGTGCTGCTCAAGGAGTTAGCTAATGCTATTCTGAAGAACAACCCCGAGGTGTATATGATCGTGCTGCTTATCGACGAGCGTCCCGAGGAAGTGACGGACATGAGCCGTAGCGTGGATGCGGAGGTGATTGCGAGCACGTTCGACGAACCGGCAGAGAACCACGTACGCGTAGCTAATATTGTACACGAGAAAGCGAAACGACTGGTTGAGAGCGGGCACGATGTAGTGATTCTGCTTGACTCCATCACGCGTCTTGCACGCGCATATAATACGGTGGCGCCGTCCAGTGGTAAGGTGTTGTCCGGAGGTGTGGAAGCACAGGCGCTGCATAAACCCAAACGCTTCTTCGGTGCTGCTCGTAACATCGAGAACGGCGGTTCGCTCACTATCATCGCCACCGCCTTGACCGAGACCGGCAGTAAGATGGATGACCTGATCTTTGAGGAGTTCAAAGGAACGGGTAACATGGAGTTGCAGTTGGATCGCAAGTTGGCTAACCGCCGTATCTTCCCTGCTGTGGATATACCGGCATCGAGCACACGCCGCGACGACCTGTTGCTGCCGCCGGATGTGATCAGCCGTATGTGGCAGATTCGCAAGCAGTTGAGCGACATGAGCGGACAAGAAGCGATGGAGAAACTGAAAAGCTACATGGAGCGCACTGAGGATAACGATGAGTTCCTGTTAGCGGTTAACGGAGCCCGTTAACCGGATGGCATCCGGACGCAGATAGCTATGCAGATTCTTATTCTCAACGGACCGAATCTGAACCGTTTGGGGCTTCGTAAACCGGAGATGTACGGAACGAAGACGATGGCACAGATTTTGTTAGATATCCAGCAAAAATGGCCGGATGTGCACTTCGTGTATCGCCAATCGAATCATGAGGGCGACCTCATCGATTGGATACAGTCGATAAATGATGAAATGAGCGCGGCTGCGCCGCTCAATGGTGACGCTTCGCTTAATGATGTAAAGGGCATCGTGCTGAACGCAGGAGGTTACAGTCATACGAGTGTGGCGCTGCGGGACGCGGTGGAAGAGAGTGAAGTGCCGGTAGTGGAAGTGCACATCAGTGACATCACGAAGCGGGAACCGTTCCGACAAGTGAGTCTGCTTACGGACGTGTGCGCGCAATCAATAATCGGTGTAGGAACCGACTGCTACGCGCAAGCAGTGAAATGGATTTTAAATGAAAAGAAGTATTAGTTTGTTTTGCCTTTTGGCTTTTGCAGTCAGCCTCTTTGCCGCCCAGGTAACGGGTAAGGTGATTGATTTCGGCACCAAGCAGCCGGTTGACTTTGCCAATGTGAGCGTGATGCAGGGTGAAAGCCTCATCACCGGTGCAATCACGGATGCCAAAGGCGAGTTCGCTATTGAAGTGACGGACGGTGAGTACCAGTTGGTCGTGTCGTTCATGGGCTACATGGAAGAGAGACGCCCGTTGACCATCGCCGGTAAGGCAGTGAATGTCGGACGAATTGCGCTCAAAGAGGATACGCAGACGCTGATCGAAGTGGAAGTGGTCGGACAAGGTTCGTCTATGCACTTTGAGCTGGATAAGAAAGTGTTCACCGTTGATCAGAACATCGCCTCCGCAGGTGCGTCCGTCACGGATATTTTGGAGAACATCCCTTCTGTGGACGTCGATCAGGAAGGCAATATATCGCTTCGTAACTCGGAGGATGTCGAGATCTGGATCAACGGCAAGCCGGCCGGACTCAATTCGGAGAACCGTGCGCAGGTGCTGCAACAGATGCCGGCAGGTACGATTGAGAAGATTGAGCTCATCACCAACCCGAGTGCCAAGTACAGTCCGGAAGGAACGACGGGTATCATCAACCTGGTGATGAAAAAAGACCGCTCGGCCGGTTACTACGGTTCGGTGCAGGCTGGACTCGATTACGCCTTGTCTTCGCCCTGGACAACCCCTCCGGGAGTCAATGTGGGCTTTAACATCAATTTCAATGCCGGTCCTGTCGATGGTTATTTCAACGTCGGTTACCGCTATCACACGAGTAACGGAGGTAGTATAACCGACCGCTATAACCTGAGCGGAACGGGTAGCCAAGTGCTGGACTCGAGCCTTATTCAGAGCCACTTGACGCAAGAAGGTAACCAGACGCATCGCGGCGGAGGTATGTTCGCACGCGGCGGTTTGAATTTCCGTCTGGCCGAGCACTCGACCTTAGGCGTGTCGGGTTTCGGTATGATCAGCGACCCGAAGGTGTTTAAGATGAGCAACGATTATCACCGTGAGTACACGTATGTCGATTGGCTGAACAGCGCCAATAACCGTTCGTACACCCGTGACCAGACCGGTACAGGTTATCATCCGGGCGGCAATGCGACAATCGATTATACGTTCAAACTGGATAATCATGAGTTGATGCTGAGTGCGACGTATAACCACTTCGGCTTCAACATGGACACGTACTACGAGCAGATAGAAGGCACGGACACGATGTATCAGTTCCAAGGTTCGAGCAGCCTGGAGCAGGGCATCGAAGTGAAAGCCGATTACGAGTGGAAACCGACCCCGCAGAGCCGTTTGGAAGCGGGCTACGACTATACGCGCAATTGGAACACCAGTTCATCGGACGCATATAACGATTGGTCGAAGAGTGCATCCGCAGAGTTGTATCCGTACTTCGCGGACTTCAACGGTCTGACACAGAACCACGCGCTGTACATCACGTACGGTAACCGGTTCTGGGACAAGCTGTCTATTCAGGTAGGTCTGCGCGGCGAGTATTATATGCGTCATCTGGAGTCCACGTACAAAGATGCGGCAGGTAACGAGCAAGACTCATATG
>JAFPNK010000013.1 GCA_017401985.1 Paludibacteraceae bacterium
CTTCTCTTGACTCAGACGACCGATCATCATAATTTTAATCGGAGCATCGTCGGCTTTCTTCACGCGAATCATTGCTTTTTTGCGTTCACCAGCCTCCATGAATGCGTCCTGGATACCGTTGCTAATCGGGTGAATCTTCGCCTTGTAATTACGTTCTTCTAACATCGAACCCATGAACTTAGAAGGAACATGCACGTGACGCAGGTGGCTGTAGATGTCGCGGTTCCATGTGCGATAGAAGAGCTCGTTGAACCAATCTACCTTACCCATACTAACGGAAGAGGTCATGTTCTCCGGCTGGATGTGGAATGCACCGGTAACGGGTTTGCCGATCTTATTGCAGTAATGAATAGCCTCCCACGAGATGCCAAACGGAACGAAGATATGTACGATATCTGCCCAATTACATGCTGCATGCACTTTCTCCTTGTCGTTGTACGCGAAGCAGAAATCGTGCTTGTCCATCAGCGGTTGGAAGATCGGCATGTGGAACTTATCCGTGTGGAAGTCACCGTCCGTCAGAGGTTCGGTCATGGTGTCTTTCGGGCTGTCCCAGCAGAGTGCCTTTACTTCATGTCCACGACGACGCAGTTCAGCTGCATAACGTTGTGCGGAAATACTCGTACCATTGTTGGTCGTGTAGAAGTTGTCCATTACAAATAAGATTTTCATTTTTTCAAGTGTTTTAAGTGTTAAACATTTGCGGGTCTTTCCCGCTCGTTTTTGAATTGCGGTGCAAAGGTACTGCCTTTTTGTTATATATCGTTTTTCTAAAAAATGCATAAATTGTTCTAATTTTAAGAAATTTACTTGCACATATCGAAAAATTGTTGTAATTTTGCGCCCAAATTGTTATAATTCGTATGAAAGCACAAGACAATGAAAACCATGTTTTGACCGATTTCTCGGTTTTCCAGTGGATGAGTTTCCTTCCGGGAGAGACATCTGTAGATGACTTATCTGTCATGAAATACAGCGGGTCAATTAACAAGATGAATAAGGTTCTACCGCCCGATTATCTCGTGCCGTGTTATACGATTCAAATTATCATTTCTGGTGATTTTTCCATTTCGATCAATAATCAGGACTACCATCTGTCTCGTTACGACGGGTATTTCCTATCACCAAACTTCTATGTCAAACGGCTGGATTCAGACAATATTATCGAAATGTATATCCTGTCGTTCTCCCGTAAGTTTGCCAAAGAGATGCGGATGGAATTCAAACTGTCGCAGGTAGCACAAGTGCATGCAAAGCCGACCTGGAAAATGTCGGAACACAAAGTGCAGCGACTTGTTCATTACTTTGATTTGTTACGAGAGGTAGTGGAAGACAAAGACCGCGAAGCAGCTATACATTTAGTCTATTCTCTCTTTGAATACTTGTCAAGCAACACGGCTCTTGAAAAGCAGGTCAATCCGAACATGACACGCAATGAAGAAATCACGGGTAAGTTCATGGTGTTGGTCGATAATCATTGTGAGCAGCAACATTCGCTTGATTGGTATGCCTCCGAACTATGCCTCTCTACCCGCTATGTAGCCAATACAGTCAAAGAGACGCTGGGCATTAACGCCAGCGCGTTTATTGAACGCGCGCTCATGCAACGCGCGAAAAACGTATTGGTCATGACGCGTAAACCTATCCAGGAAATCGCTGAACAACTCGGCTTCCAGAACCAATCTCACTTCGGCACCTTCTTCAGGCGCCACGAAGGAGTGAGCCCTGCTGCTTTTAGAAAGCACCAGTAAGAATTGCTTTGACCTTAAGACGAACAAAAAAGGCGCTGCTTACTGCAGTGCCTTTTCTAATACTTCGCTGATATCATGCACGAAGTGCAGCGTTAGGCCTTTGAGGTAAATCTCGTTGATCTCAGATACATCTTTGCGGTTGTCCTCGCAGAGGATGATGTCCGTAATACCTGCTCGTTTCGCCGCGAGCAGTTTTTCTTTCACACCGCCGATAGGCAGCACCTTGCCGCGCAGGGTCATCTCTCCGGTCATTGCGATACGTGGCTTAACCAGCCGTTTGGTGAAGGCGCTGACGAGCGCAGTAGTCATTGTGATTCCGGCGGAAGGACCGTCTTTCGGAATGGCTCCTTCGGGCACATGAATGTGTACGGCTGTTTTGTCAAACACATCCGGCTTGATACCCAGCTCTTTGGCGTGCGCTTTGACGTAACCCAGAGCCAGCGTAGCGGACTCTTTCATCACGTCACCCAGGTTACCGGTCAGCGTCAGAGACGGTGCTTTGGCGGTGGAGAGGCTCGTTTCAATGAATAGTATCTCGCCGCCTACCTGCGTCCAAGCCAGGCCGGTCACTACGCCTACGTATTTATTCGTTTCCCAACTGTCTCTGCTGAATCGCGGTTGCCCCAGATAGGCGCGCAGGTCATCCAGCGTCACAGATACGTTATATTCCTCGTCAAGAGCCAGTTTGGTGTCGATTTTGCGGCAGATAGTGGCTATCTGACGTTCGAGCGAACGCACACCGGACTCGCGCGTGTAATCATCTATTATATGCGCCAGAATATCCTTCTTGAACTTCAACTGGCTGGCTTTGAGGCCGTGGTTCGCCAGTTCTTTGGGAATCAAGTGGCGTTTGGCGATCTCTTCTTTCTCTTCCTGCAGGTAACCGGTCATCTCAATCAGTTCCATTCGGTCCAGTAGCGGACGAGGAACGGTCTCAAGGGTGTTAGCGGTGGCGATGAAGAGCACCTGGCTCAGATCGTAGTCAACGTCCAGGTAGTTGTCGTGGAAGGTGCTGTTCTGTTCCGGATCCAGCACTTCCAGTAACGCAGCCGTCGGGTCACCTTTGTAATCGGCACCGATCTTATCTATCTCATCGAGCACAAACACCGGGTTGGAAGTGCCGCATTTCTTGATGCCATCTACGATACGACCGGGTAGGGCACCGATGTACGTACGGCGGTGTCCGCGTATCTCCGCTTCGTCGTGCAAACCGCCCAACGAGACGCGAATATACTTTCGTCCCAGCGCGTCCGCCACGCTCTTACCCAGGCTCGTTTTGCCGACTCCCGGAGGACCATACAGACAGAGAATAGGGGACTTAACCGGATGGTTTTCTTTCTCTTTTTTGCCACGAAGAGCCAATTGGCGTTGTACAGCAAGGTATTCGACAATACGTTGCTTCACTTTGTCTAATCCGAAGTGATCGCGGTTAAGCACTTCCTGGGCATGGTTCATGTCGTAGTTATCCTCCGAACAGATACCCCAAGGCAGGTCAAGCATGAACTCCAGATAGTCGAGTTGAGTGGAGTAGTCCGGCGAATGCGGATGCATATGATTGAGCCGTTCCAGCTCTTTGTGGAAGCGTTCATCCACGGCGGCAGACCACTGCTTGTCCTTGGCGCGCTCCTTGAGTTCCGCCACTTTCTGGTCATTCGAATCGGTGTCACCAAGGTCTTTTTTGATGGTCTCCAATTCCTGCTGCAGGAAGTACTCACGCTGTTGCTTGTTCATCTTTTCGACGGTGCGGTTGCGGATATCTTCCTTGATATTCAGCTCCTCCAGATCTTTCTGAAGAATGGTTAACAGCGCGTTCGCACGCTCCGTCAGGTCGTGAATCTCCAGCAAACCCTGCCGTTTCTCGGTCGGCATATGGTAAATGGCGCACACATAATTGAGGAAAGAAGGGGAGGATGTGAGGTTTTTCAAGGAAGACTGCAATCCGGCAGGGGCATTCTCCTTCTTGGAAAGAATCTCTAACACCGTTTCCCGAATGGCATCGACCGTGGCATTGAAGTTCTTGTCGTTTTTAAGCGGCATTTTCTCGCTCATCTCAAAGGCGTGCGCTTTCAACTGACCGTTTTCTTCCATGAAATCCACCGCCTGCACACGATGCAGTCCTTCGAAAATGGTCATCATCGTGTCTTTTCCCATTTCCGGAACAGGAATGATCTGAATGACATGCGCTAACACACCCAGCGAATACAAATCGTCCGCTTGCGGTTCTTTGACGTTGTTGTTCTTTTGCGTAAGCAGAATGAGCGGCCGATTTTCTTTCTCGGCGGCTTTAATCAGTTTGAGGCTGCTCTTCTTCGAAACAGCAATCGGAATCAGCACTCCCGGAAACACAACGTTGTTGCGAATAGGGAGCACCTCATAAAATCGATTGTTCTCAATGCTATAATTATCTTCCATATATCGTACGATTCTCCTTTGTTCAATTATACTATTTTACATAATCGTGATTAGGTTTGTATCTGCATTATTCCTTATATATATAGATACACAATAATTATGCCAAGGGTTTGGATGTCAGTTCGGTTGTCAGAGTTTTGTTCGGATGATGGCTTGTATGAAGGTATCGAGTTTGGAATATTGTTTGCGTCTGAGTTTAGATGCGCCCGGTTGCAGATTTTTCTCGAAAGGCGCTTCAGGGTCCGGTTTTTTGAACTGTGCATAGAACCGTTTGCGGTACGATTCCAGCTGAGTTCGCAGTTCGGCATTGAGTTGTCGTTCCTCCGGCGTCATAGTGGCGAGTTCGTCCTCTGTCACTTTCTCTGAGTTGATGATGACAGATGAGACTCGTTTGGATTCGGCAAAGCTGTTTATATTCTCGAGTTCAGCTCCTTTGGGTGGATTTACGGTGTAATCCCGTGGGTTTTTGATTGTATATGACTCTTGCGGGCCTTGTTTGAGCACTTTTCCATTCGGTGCACGAAATCCTTTTCTGCGCAAGATCAAGTTGCTGTCTTTCTCCGCTTTTCCGCGAACTGTTTTAAAAGGTGTTTGTAATTCTACTTTTGGCATAGTTTGGCACGATTTTTGCAGTTTATACTATAGTATAAGTCATTCGACTATCTTGTTGGATGTCAGTTCTGCCAATTTGGCAGATTGAGAAAATAACCACCCAGTAATCTCCCCGTAATCACTCCTTTATCACCCCGTAATCACCCCCTTTGGGCTCGTTTCGGTGTCATGAAAACCTCGATTTTGCATCGAGGTTTTTTTGTTTTTTGGAGTGTTTTGGGTGAGTGAGTCCCCTACTCTTTCAATTTGTGTGCAAAGGTACGGAAAAATTCTGATATATGCAAATATTTTTTCATTTTTCCCTTAAATATGCGCGGGCGCTTGCGTATGTCAAAAATAATGTGTACCTTTGCAGCAAATTTGATTTGTATGAAGACTCGATTGAAATTAGCATTGTGGTTAGAGCGAATCAGGCGGAAGAACTTGAAGGTACTCCACCCTTTGCAGCAGTTGTTCTGGGAATCGACGCTGCGGTGCAATGTGCATTGTCTGCATTGCGGTAGTGATTGTATAGCGTCCGTAGAGACTCCGGATATGCCGGCAGAGGATTTTTTGCATGTGATTGACACCGAAGTGACGCCGCATGTGGATCCGCACAAGGTGATGATCATTATCTCCGGCGGCGAACCGCTGATGCGTAAGGATCTGGCGGAAGTCGGTCGTGCGTTGAAGCAACGCGGTTATCCGTGGGGCATGGTGACCAACGGTCTGGCACTCACGGAGGCACGGTTCAAGGAGTTGCGTCAAGCGGGTCTTCGCTCCATCACTATCTCGTGTGACGGTCTGGAGCAGGATCATATATGGTTGCGTCAACACCCTTTGGCTTTCGAAGGTGCGTGTCGCGCTATTCGTTTATGTGCCGCCGATCCTAAGTTAACCTGGGATGTTGTGACCTGTGTTAACCAACGCACGATTGACCATCTGCCGGCCATCCGCGAGATGCTCTGGGGAATGGGCGTTCGTGACTGGCGCGTGTTCGGAATAGACCCCATGGGACGTGCGGCTAAGAACCCCGAATTGCTCCTGAACGATGACCAATTCAAGTATCTGATGGACTATATTGTCTCCGAGCGCGAAGCCGGAAGACACGTCTCGTATTCCTGCGAAGGGTATCTTGGCGACTATGAAGG
Organism: Paludibacteraceae bacterium; assembly: GCA_017401985.1. Lineage (GTDB taxonomy): Bacteria > Bacteroidota > Bacteroidia > Bacteroidales > Paludibacteraceae > Colicola. The sequence goes on from JAFPNK010000013.1 coordinate 5,906, forward strand.
TCGAGTTCGCGACCATTTGTATCAATGTGCAGCCGGTATTAGCGTAGCCTCTATTTTGATTGACGGAAGCATCTCTGCCTGCACGTCGATTCGCGGCAAATACTATCAGGGAAATATTTACAAGGACTCTTTCTGGCGCGTGTGGGAAGAGGAATTCAAACCCTATAGAGACCGTTCCTGGATGCGCCAATCGGAGCCGTGTAAGGACTGCAAAGCGTTCGCTTTCTGTGAAGGAAACGGCATGCACTTACGGCGAGAGGACGGTAGTTTGATGCTGTGCCATTTGGATCGTTTGGGGCAAAGGAAATGAGCTTGGCACGGTATTTGTTTATAGGTAGTAAACATTAAAACAGAACAGATATGAAACGCGTATGGTTGGTAGCCCTAATGGTGCTTGTAACAATGAGTGGAATGGCGCAGCGTCCTCATCAGGGAGCTCCCGGTGATCGTGGTCGTGGAGGTCGCCATCGAGTAGAATGTGCTACGCCTCAGCAGATGTCTATGACGATGCAGGTGCTGGAGCAGCAGTCGTTTGACGACAAGAAGTTAGAGATCGCCAAACTGTGTGTGACGCTCGGTCATTTCTGCACGGACGACCTGGCCCGGATGGCGGCTAAGTTCACGTTTGATGACAAGCGCTTGGAGTTCTTGCTGTATGCGTACGATTATTGCGAGGATCCGGAGCGATACTACGCTTTGCGCGATGTGTTCACTTTCCGCTCCAATTTTGATACGCTGATGGAATCCGTCATGCCGGGTTACAGACGATGAGTACACGGTATTTTATACAACGTATTAGTCTTTCGGTTAGCGCGCTGATGTGTGCGCTAACTGTTTTTGCTGCCACGTATAACGGCCGCGTAGTCGATGAGAAAGGTCAAGCGGTGGCTTATGCCACCGTCTATCCGGAGCAACAACCGGAAGAGGGAACCGCGACGAACACGGATGGGCGTTTCACGTTCCAAACCGAACTGCCGCGGCAGTCGATGGTGATCATCAGTTTTATCGGTTACGAGAAGCTGACGCTTACGTTGGCGGAGTTGGAAGCCCTTACCACGCAACGCAAACCGCTCGTTCTCAAGGAGCAACCGATTGCCTTACAAGAGATGGTTGTGGCTGCCAAACCGAGCAAGCAACGCAATAAAAACAAACAGATGGCAGCCCTACTCCACGCGGTGTACGTCAAGATGCAGCAGGAGTTCTCCGATGAGAACACGCGCTACCAGGTGGTGAGCGATGTGAAGATGAACAGCGAAGGCAGTGTGTGGGGAATGGAGCAGATGATAGCGGATATCATTGTGCTGCCGGAGAAAGGAGCCGAAGGGCGTGACTCGGTGCAGTTCAGCGGCCGCTATTGCAAGCGTTTCTTCCCTGCCGGCAAGCGGGCACAGGCGGATTCGATCTTAGCCGGCCAGACCATCGACCGTTTAGCCGGAGAGCACCAACAGATGGCTCATCGCGCCATCAATGCCGTCGATTCCGGTGTGGTGGTACACCGTGCGCTTTTTGCCATGGGTAACATGCTCTACGATTTTGAGCAAGCGATGAACGATATTCGTCATTGGACGGTTAGCAATGAGTCCGAAGGCGAGACGGTGCTGACGCATACCGAGAAGATAACCAAGTACTTAGGCCTTTTTCAACTCACGTTCCAACGGCATTATATCGTCGATTCGCACACCTATGCCGTGCTTCGTTTCTCCGAGCACGCGGAGGTGAAAGTGACTATTCCGTTCGGATACAAACTGAATGCGGATCAGCTGGAACTGCTTAATCTGGTGAACATGGACGACGAGCGGATTCAGAAATTCCGTTTGCGTAAGCTGCGCGGGACGACCGATCTGAATACCATCTACCAGCGTCAGGACGGGCATGTGTATATTCTGGAGAAGAACATGTACTCCAATTCCCGTCTCATAGGCACGAAAGATACGGAAATTCCTATTATCATAAAAGCAACACAACGTGTAACCGGACTGCAGACCAAGGATGTTACTCCTATGACCCCGTCTCAGATCACACGTCGTGTAAAGCGAGAAATCGTTGAGATTTACTGATTGTTGCGTTGACGCACGGCTTCGTAGATGAATACGCCGGCCGCTACGCTCACGTTCAGGCTCTCGATCACACCGGTCATCGGCAAACGCACTTGATCGGTGCACAGTTTGAGGTTCTCTTCGTATATACCTTTTTCCTCCGAACCCATGACGATGCAGGTCGGCACGGTCATATCGACGTCCGTATAATTGCGGTCGGTATGCTCGGTGGCTGCTACGATGCGTAACCCACTCTCTTGCAAGTACCGCAAGGCGTTTTGCAGGTTCTCCACTTTGCAGATGGGCAAGGTGTGTAATGCGCCGGCAGACGCTTTGACGGCATCGCCGTTGATAGCCACACTGCCTCGCGAACCTATTATAAGCGCATCCACGCCTGCGCAGACGCATGTACGCGCAATAGCACCGAAGTTCCGCACATCGGTCACGCCGTCCAGCATCATTAGCAGCGGAGTCTTACCTTCGTCGTACAGGCTCTGTACCAGGTTCTCCAGCGGATAGAACTCAATCGGGCTCAGGAAAGCGATGACGCCTTGGTGGTTCTTGTCCGTGAACTGGTTCAGTTTCTCAATAGGCACGCGTTGCACGGGTGTGTTGGTGCCTTCCAGCTTGAGTAACAACTCCCTGCCGATGGCCGAACTCATATCTCGGCGAACCAGCACTTTGTCCAGCACTTTGCCGGCTTCAATGGCTTCCATCACCGCACGGATACCGAAGATCATCTCCTTCTCTTTCGGACGGCGAGTGTCGTATTGTTTTTTCTGTATCATGATTGTTAATATTTTAGCCAATTAATAAACTCCATAGGATCCGTAGTGAACGCCATCGGTTCAGCAACCGGATTGCCCCACTCGTTGAGTTGCACATAGAACGGTTGCGCATTCGAGCCGAACTGCTCGCGCTGAATAGCGCTGTTCTTCTCGCCGATAGACTCGCCTTGGGTCTTTCCGTCTTCGGCGACTCTCCGGTCGTCGACGTACAGTTCAATGAAAACATAGTTTTCAAGGCGTGCTTTCACGCTATCATTCGCCAGTACGAAGACTTCCATCTTACGGCAGTTGACACAACCGTACCCCGTGAAGTCAATGATGACCGGTTTACCTGTCTGACGAGCGTACGCCATGCCTTGCTCGTAGTCATGAAAGACCTCTCGACCTTCGATAGGCATAGGCGGCGCAAAGGCGGAGATCGCTTTGACGGGTGCGCCCCAGAGGCCGGGTACAAGGTATGCCGCAAAAGCGAAGGACGGAATGATGATAAGCAGGCGAATGATGATACGCGTGACGGACACTTTGTGAATGCGCACCAACAGGTAGATTCCGATTCCTGCGAAGCAAGCGATCCAGATGGCGATGAACAGCCAGCGCGGCAGGATACCCCACCCGTACGCCAGATCCGCTACGCTAAGGAACTTAAGCGAGAGTGCCAGTTCGAGGAACGCCAGCACCACTTTGAAGCTGGTCATCCAATCACCGGACTTCGGTGCACTCTTGAGCCACTGCGGGAACATCGCGAACAGCGAGAACGGTAAAGCCAGGGCAATAGCAAAGCCTAACATCCCGACCGCAGGAGCCAGCAGACTATGCCCGGCAGCTTCTACCAACAGGGTGCCGATGATCGGTCCCGTGCAGGAGAAAGAGACAATGACTAACGTGAAGGCCATGAATAAAATGCCAAGGAATCCACCGGTTGAACGGGCTTTGGAATCCAGTTTGGTGGACCAACTGTCCGGCAACGTTATTTCGAACAATCCGAAGAAAGAGAGTGCGAAGACCACCAATAACAAGAAGAAGATGATATTCACAACGGCGTTCGTGCTCAATTCATTCAATGCCGACGCACCGAAGATGATGGTGATGAGCAGGCCTAAACCCACATACAGAATGATGATACTCAGGCCGTAGAGGATGGCATTGCGGGCACCTTGGTCTGTGCGTTTGATAAAGAACGAAACGGTCATCGGAATGATCGGCCACACGCAAGGGGTGAAGATGGCTAATAATCCTCCGGCCATTCCTAAAAGGAATATCCAGAGGAGACCGCTGGCGCTGTTAGACCGCTTTGCTGTAAGACCGTTCGTTTCACTCTCTGTAGGACCGCTAACGCTGTAGGACCACAGTTCCGGAGCGGTGCACATCTGGTCATCGCAGGCATTGAAACGGATGGGTGTCAAGTCGGCTTTGGCCAAGGTAATGACGAACGAGTCCGTGAATTCTTCCTCGAACTCCCGGTCGCCGAATTCAATAATGGTCATGTGCCATCCGGGTTCGATAGCGGCTTTCAGCCGCACACTGTCCCCTGCTTCTACCCCGCTCCATGTGACCGGCTGCACCATTTGGGCTGCCGCAAACAACGGGATGAGTAATAATAATATTGTTAATAATCGTTTCATATCATATATTCTTTATCCGCCAAGATTGGCGGATTGGATTAGTACATATTCGTTCGGCAAGCGTATTCATATTATGGAATTGGCTGTAATCCGTATCTGAAGGTATACCTTCTACATCTCCCATCTCCGCTAAATCCCACGGGGATAGAATGAGCAGTTGTCCCATCTCGCATAAGTGATGCCTACGTTGTTCGGGATTCCAGCCTTGTCGTATTGGTTCCTTCTGTAAATGGATTAAAGGCAAAGCCTGTTCTATACAATCTTTTACAAGTTGCTGTTCTCCTTTAGAGATTCCCGGAGTAACAAGGACAGCACCATCCTTAGCGGCCTGAAGCCATTCCTCCCTCTGCTTTTTGAACTCTTCTGTATATTCGTAGCGTGTGTTATAGTCACGCCGACCATCTTTCATCTGCCAACGATGACAGAAAACTTGTTCCTTCCACGGGCGGCGTAATAAGAAGAGATTGCCGTAAGCAGCAAAATCCTGTCCATCGATTACCAAATGCTGACGGCGTTGAAATAAATCCGGGTACAATGCACGCATAATAGCCCGACGAGGATTGTCCTGCACGTATTGGATAATATTCTCCAATTGTCCTTTGCGGTAGCAAATAGTGTCATCGTAATTATCATCGAAAAGCGGTTCAATACCATGAGCTGCATAGTATTCCTCTCGTTGTTTTCTAGAAGATCGCGCCAGATACTCATTGTCAATTTCATCCGCCAAGATTGGCGGATATAAAATACGATATTCTTTTGTACAGACAGCTTTAAAATCGCGAATAATCCTACCTATATTGACATCCAATTCTTCCTCCACTTGAAGAACACCGTGAAAATGATCGGGCATCACCTGATATGCAAGTGAACGAATGTGTCTTCCTTGTTCCTTTTGTATTTTAAATGTATTCAACCATGCTTCTTCCGTAAATCGACCAAGATTGGTCGATACTACTGCAGGGTTATGTATATCGTTATTTAGTACTCCTAGTACGCGCTTGCGCTTATGCGTTACGATGGTAATGTGGTACACGCCGCGACCTTTATAGTTCTGCCACGTTTTATGCGGACGGTGGGCGCTACAGAGCAAGCCACCACGCTCTTTCCAATATGTGTACCAATCAGTATCCGTATGGATGGTCTTTTTTTTATTTATCCGCCAAGATTGGCGGATGCTTACTAATCTTCTCTTCGTATATGTGCGCCGATGGCGTTGAGACGCTGCTCGATGTTTTCGTAGCCGCGGTCGATCTGGTCAATGTGGTCAATCTTACTCGTTCCTTCGGCACTCATGGCTGCGATGAGCATGGCGATTCCGGCACGAATATCCGGGCTGGTCATGTTATTGTGCTTGAGTTGGCGCGTATGGTCATGACCGATGACAACTGCGCGGTGCGGGTCGCACAAGATGATCTGCGCACCCATAGACAGCAGGTTATCCACGAAGAAGAGACGTGATTCGAACATCTTCTGATGGATAAGCACCGATCCGCGGGCTTGGGTGGCTACGACGAGGATGACGGACAGCAAGTCCGGCGTCAGTCCCGGCCATGGCGCGTCAGCCACGGTGAGGATTGAACCGTCCAGGAAGGACTCAATCTGGTAATGTTCTTGGGCAGGGATGATGATATCATCGCCTTCAACATCGATGCGTATTCCCAGGCGACGGAAAGCGTCCGGAATAATACCCAGGTCTTTGTAACCCACGTTACAGATACGCAGTTCCGAACCCGTGATAGCTGCCATGCCGATGAACGAACCGACTTCAATCATGTCGGGAAGGAGCGTGTGTTGCGCGCCGTGCAGCTCGCGTACACCTTCAATAGTAAGCAGGTTAGACCCTACTCCGCTGATCTTGGCACCCATGGCATTGAGCATCTTGCACAGTTGCTGCAAGTACGGTTCGCAGGCCGCGTTGTAGATGGTGGTTGTTCCTTCCGCCAGCACGGACGCCATGACGATGTTCGCCGTACCGGTGACAGAAGCTTCGTCGAGTAACATATAGGCGCCTTTGAGGTGCTTACCGCTAAAGCGGTACGCTAACAGGTCATGATCGTACTCAAACGTAGCCCCGAGGTTGACCATTCCCTGGAAATGCGTATCCAAACGGCGACGACCGATCTTGTCGCCACCCGGTTTGGCATAGGTCACTTCGCCCAGACGCGCAAGAAGCGGACCGATGACCATCACCGAACCACGCAGTTTATTGCATTTCTTCAAGAAATCCGCGCTACGCAGATACGCTGTGTCCAGTTCAGCAGCCGTGAAGGCGTACGTTCCCTTCTCCAGTTTCTCCACTTTCACGCCCATGGAAGCGATGAGGTCAATGAGGTTATTTACGTCCAGTATATTCGGCAGGTTATGAATAACCACTGTTTCTTTGGTCAACAACACGGCACAGAGCACTTGCAGCGCCTCGTTCTTGGCTCCTTGCGGGGTGATAGAACCGTGTAACTTATGTCCTCCTTCTACGATAAATGATGCCATATTAAATATAGTTTACTTCAGGGTTTATTCGAATATTAAATCGATCATACACCGAGTCGGAAATCTGTTTTGCCAGTTCCATGATTTCCGTTGCACTTGCATGATTGGCATTGACGAGCACTAAGGGCTGTTTGGGCCATACTTGTGCGCCGCCGTGCGTCTTGCCTTTCCATCCACACTGTTCAATGAGCCATGCAGCAGGTATTTTGACACCTTGCGGACTCTGGAAATGCGGCATGTCGGGGTATAGTTGAAGCAGTTCGTTCGCTTGCTGCTCCGGCACAAAGGGATTCATGAAGAACGAACCTGCGCTGCCGACTTCCCCTACTTTGGGTAACTTGCCGTTTCGGGTCTCAATGATCTCTTCGCGGGTCTTGGTAGCGTCTCCTTTGGAGACGTGATAGACGACAGACGTAACGATACACTTGCCTTTCAGTTCATGTTTGAAAATGCTGTCCCGATAACCGAACCGGCACTCCTCGTTCGTCATCATGCGTTGATCCAGCGTCTCTGTATCCAGCACGTTCACGCGAACAATGACATCTTTCGCTTCACAACCGTAGGCACCTACGTTCTGTACCGCCGACGCACCAACTTCGCCCGGAATGAGACTCAGTTTCTCCATTCCGCAGTACTGCATATCGGTCAGTTGGGCAATGAGGTCATCGAGCCGCAATCCGTTTTGGGCCTCTACCGTCTCGTCATCCAGGAACCGAGCGCGTGCCATGCCGGAATGCAAGATCACACCATCGAAGTCTTGGGTGAACAGCAGATTCGAACCCTGGCCTATATGCAGGATTCGTTCCCCTTTGTGCTCCTTGAGCACCTGCCGTAACTCGTCCAGCGAGTAATACTCAATGAAAAGCTTCGCTTTGGCGTCTATGCCGAATGTGTTATACGGCAACAATGATATATCAGATACAACTCGCATCGCTCGGCATTCTCCAGTCTCCACGGGGAGATAATGAAACACTAACTACTTTCGGTCCATCCGGCATTGCGGTTCGCTTGAACTGCTGCGTGCAGAAACGACGCATGAAGGTATTGAGCCACTTGTCAATGGTGGCCTCATCGTATTGATCTTCAAACGCTTGCAATGCCATGTACTTGATTTTCTCGCGTGTGAAACCGAACCGCAGGAAATAATAGATGAAGAAATCATGCAGGTCATACGGTCCCACTTTGTCTTCCGTCTTCTGCGCAATCTCGCCGTTCTCATCGGTCGGCAGCAGTTCCGGCGAAACAGGCGTTTCCACAACGTCGCGCAATATACAGCCTATTTCCTCGGAGAACATGTTCTGCGATGCGAACGACACCAGGTATTTGACGAGCGTCTTGGGAATACCGGCATTCACACCGTACATAGACATCTGGTCGCCGTTGTAGGTACACCAACCAAGAGCCAGTTCGCTCAAGTCACCCGTACCGACCACAATGCCGTTCATTTGGTTAGCCAGATCCATGAGGATCATCGTTCGTACACGCGCTTGCGCATTCTCATACGTGGCATCGTGTACGCTCATGTCGTGATTGATATCCGCCAGGTGTTGGGTCGTCACATCGCGAATCGGTATCTCGCGCAGCGTCACGCCTAATAGTTCCATTAGTCTAATCGCATTGTTATACGTGCGGTCACTGGTTCCGAATCCCGGCATGGTTACACCTACTATCCGACTGCGTTCATAGCCCAACAGATCGGCCGTCAGCACGCTTACTAACAGCGCTAACGTGCTGTCTAAGCCGCCGGAGATACCCACTACCAGCGTTTGCGCATGGGTGTGCTCCCAACGGCGCGCCAAGGCGCTGGTCTGAATGGAGAACACATCCTCGCAATATTGCTCTGCTTCTTCGGGTTTGGGTAAGAACGGGGACGGAGAGAAATGACGATGAATAGGTGCCGTAAACTCTTCCTCGCGCTCCATCGGAGCTACGTTGATATGACGGTAATGACCGTTCTTGTCTTTGGTGAAGTTGGTGTTCCGCTGACGGTCGGTACGCAAACGCTCTATATCCAGTTCCTGAATGATCATCGAACTGGTACGTTGGAAGCGCTCGCCTTCCTGAAGCATCTCGCCGTTCTCGGCTATATAGGTGCTGCCCGAATAGACAACGTCTGTCGTACTCTCGCCGACACCCGAAGAGGTGTATATGTATCCGCAGTGCACGCGTGCCGACTGCTGCTTAATCATCTGGCGACGGAAATCGTTCTTACCGACCAGACAGTTACTGCTCGATAAGTTGAATACCAATTCCGCTCCCTGAATAGCCAATTGGGTGGAAGGAGGCAGCGGTGACCATAGATCTTCGCAAATCTCTATACCAAAGGTATAGTTGTGGGTACAGAAGAGCAGATCTGTTCCGAAGGGCACTTCTCCGCTCCATATTTCAATCTTCGGAATACGCGGAGCGACGCCACCGGGAGTAAACTCTCGTGCCGCGCGACCGGATGTGAACCAGCGTTTCTCGTAGAACTCACCCGTGTTCGGCAGATTGACCTTCGGCACCACGCCCATCACTTCGCCATCCGTCATGACGAACGCACAGTTGAACAGGTCGTTGTCCACCTGCAGCGGAGCGCCTACCAGAACGATGATCGCTTTACCGCGCGTATAATCGCACAGCGCTTCCAATTCCCGCATCGCACTCTGCTGCAACGCTTGTGTGAAGAACAAATCCGCACAGGTATAACCCGTTATACTTAACTCCGGAAAGCAGATAACCTCTACCCCCTCCGCAATCGCTTCGTCTATCTGCTCGCGTATTTGTTCGGCATTATACCGGCAATCGGCCACGCGCATTGACGGCACTGCGGCTGCCACGCGCACAAACCCAAAATTAGCATTCATAATACAATATTATTATTTGTGGGCACAAAATTACATAAAAATTCTGACATACGCAAATATTTCCTCATTTTTCCTCTAAAATAAGCGCGCGCACTTGCGTATGTCAGAAAAAAGTTGTACCTTTGCGGCGCAAAATCATGGAATTATGAAACGAATCATTATTAGTCTGTTACTTTCTCTGATGGTCGGACAGTGTATGGCCGTGTTGCCTGATGTGACGCTGCGTGATATAGACGGGAACAGTGTTTCTGTTGCCTCATTGAGCAACACCGGCAAACCGGTTATCATCTCTTTCTTCGCTACTTGGTGCAAGCCTTGCATGCGCGAATTGGCCGCGATGAACGAAGTATATGCCGATTGGCAGGAAGAGACAGGCGTGGAGATGTATATTGTCTCTGTGGATCAAGCGCAGGACAGCCATAAGGTCAAACCGCTGGTGAACGGGAACGGATGGGAGTACCACGTGTTACTCGACCCGAACGGCACCTTCAAACGGGTAATGAACGTGCAGAGTATTCCGCACTTGTTTGTGATTGACAGCAAAGGCAAGATCGTTTATAACCATGTAGGTTACAGCGAGGGAGATGAACAAGAGGTTCGTACATATCTTCGTTAGTCTGCTTGCTTGTGCATCGCTATCCGCTCATGACACGACGTATGTGAGCGGTGCCGTTGAGCACACGGGTTTGTTGGATTGGACGCCTGTGATGTACCACAGTAACAGTTATCTGGATCTGTCGGTGCATTACTTGAACGATTCCAACGCTGCCCGTTTTCATGAACTGCGTGCTACTACTCGATTGGAATTGACTCAATGGCCTATGCCCGGTTATGAAACGGATTTTGCGGGGCACGGCATAGGTCATCTAAGTATTGCTGCGTCCTTTGAATGGGGCGAGATAACGGTCGGTGATGTGTATGGACAATTCGGTTCGGGATTGATACTCAATCTATACGAAGACCGCGGCGTGGGTATTGACGGCGCTCTTCATGGTGCAAAAATTCAAGCCATGCCTTATAAAGGCATTCAATTAACGGCCTTAGGAGGTAAGCAAAGACGGTATTGGAACTGCTATAAAGACGGTGCTTGGGGATGGAATTACAGCCGTGATGCGGCGCTTGGTGCAGATATCGAATTGCAACTAGACCAATGGATTCCTACCCTGCAATCGAAGAACATAGGCCTCTCGTTCGGTGGTAGTTGGGTATCCAAATATGAAGCGGATGATGAAGTACAAATAGCTACCGGCAGCGGTGTCTATCGGTATAATTTTCCGAATTGGGTTGGCGCGGGAGATGTGCGCACGGCACTGAAAGTGAGTGATTTCAACGTGCTCGTTGAGTACGCCCGCAAAGCCAATGATCCCTGCATTGAAAACGGATTCAGTTACGATGACGGCGATGCGCTGTTCGTTAGTGCCGGTTATAGTCGAAAGGGGCTTTCCGTGCTGGCGCAGTTCAAACGCTCGTATAATATGTCCTTCCGCTCCGAACGATTACGAAACGGATTGGCCGGGCGATTGAATCACATGCCGGCTTTTGCTCCGCAACACACTTACGCCTTGGCGGCTTTATATCCTTACGCCACTCAATATACCCAAGGCGAAATGGCGTTTCAAGCGGAGATACGTTATTCTTGGCCACGTAAAACGGTTATGGGCGGCAAGTACGGTACTACGTTGAAAATCAGCGCTTCACATATTCGTGGACTTTCCGCCAACGGTGCGTGGACGATGGATGTTACCCCTGCCGGTGAGTTCTATACGGATGTGAATATCGAACTCAACAAACGTATTTCCAAACAGTGGTGGCTCAACGCCATGCTCATGTACCAGAATTACAACCAGCAGGTGACGGAAGGCAAAGGAGGGTTCATTCGTTCCGGCATAGCAGTAATCGATGCACGCGTACAAGTGAACAGCAATGTGTCTATGCGCGGGGAGATTCAATACCTCTATTCACCTGATTACAAGGGACAATGGATCTTTGCACTCTATGAACTGAACCTTTACCACCACTGGACGCTCAGCGGGGAATGGATGTATAACATCGGCAATGCTCCCAGCGCCGTTAACGAGCATTTTTATACCGCAGCGCTTACCTATACGCACGGTGCACACCGAGCTATGCTCGGTTATACCAAGACACAAGAAGGGTTCCATTGTGCCGGAGGCGTTTGCAGATACGTACCAGAACAAAAAGGCTTATGCGTAAATTATTCGTTTACTTGGTAATGGGTTTGCTTTGCGCTTGCGAAGTGATTGACGAAGCTGATCGTCTGATACCCGTGCAGCCGGATACAAACGGCAACCGAACTCATGTGCTCATTGAGTTCACGGGCTTTCGTTGTGTCAATTGCCCTACTGCGGCAGAACAAGCTAACGAATTGAAAGAGCTATACAAAGAGCATTTGATTATAGTATCACTTCATCCTGCATCCAATCCTTTTACGCAAGGCAAATATGACTACACTTGTCCGGCTGCGGATTCTATTTACAGGCTCATGGGCGGCACTGCCACTACCCCATTCCCAACGGGTAACATTGACTTTCGACAAAAGGACGATCGATGGTTCTTCGACCAGCTGGAATGGCCTGCTCAAGTGAGTCAAGCCATGGCGGATAGCCTTTGTCCTCCGCTGAGTTCCCTCACCGACTATCGAACAAGCTATTGGTTGGTAGAAGACAGTGTGCTCGGCGTACAAGCTATGCCGGACGGTTCGGTCAACACCGAGTACTACCATCGTCATGTGCTTCGCGCTGTGTTCGAAGAACCGCAGATAACCCTTCCCGACTACTGTAACCCGGAGCACTGCACGGTTGTTAAAATGATTATTGATACAAACGATCAACATATAGTAAATGCTTATGAAACGAAAATGGATTCTTATTCTAACGGCTTGTCTTCTATGGACCATTAATGCTAACGCATTGATTGTCAGCGTGAACGGCGAAGGAAATATCCCTGAAGAAGGAATGGAAATAACCCTTACGGACGCCGAAGAAGATCCGTTGACCGGTGAGATGGTAGTGGAACTTAAGGGCACGTTGCTCTGCTCCGAACCGCTCACGGTAACCATCAGCCGCTCGACAACCGGTATAACTGATGAGTTCTGCTGTGCCGGCGAGTGTACAGGAGGAAACGGACAAACGAACGAAGTGTTGGCATTCACCCCCGGCGGGCTGGTCAATTGGTTCGCTCATTTCACTCCTGCCGACAGTTATGCAACGGTGGTTTATACCTTCTCTACCGCTTCGGAGAGCCGCGTGCTCACGGTGCATTACCAAGTGACGCAAGCCATAGAAACCGTTAGCGGTCTGCCGGAGTCCGATAGTCGAAAGATACTCCACAACGGCATCGTTTATATTATCAAGAACGGAAAAATTTATCATCTGTAAGATATGAAACATTCTCATTTATTGGCACTTATCGGATTAAGTGCACTGTTATTCACCGCGTGTGATCCCAACAAACCCGGCGAACCTACCGGTTCATACCCCAAGAAACATCTGATTGAGGAATTCACAGGCCAAGCTTGCGGTTACTGCCCTTACGGCATGGATTGTATTCATCAGTTTGTCGGCAACGACACCAACTGGATTGTCGTGCTGCACCATTACGGTTATGCAGCAGACCATTTCTCGGTCAAAGAGAGCAAAACGGTCACTACGGCCTTAGGCGTGAACGGTGCTCCGAGTATGGCCATCGACCGCGCCAAAACGAATTACGGTGCAGACAAAGGCATCGTGTTCCATCCGGGGTATTTGGAAGAAATGAATATGTCGCAATTCGAGACTACGACCTACGCTTCCATCCAAATAGCGAACACCTACGATCCGGAGACGCGTGAATTGCACATCCATCTCTCCGGAGTCATTGATAAGGCTGACGCGCCTGATTTGCAATTGACGGTGCTCATCAAAGAATCCGGTATGATTGATACGCAGGCCGATTATTATGACACGTTTGAAGGCTGGCAGGAGTTCCGCCACACGAACGCGGTCCGTGAGTTCTTGACCGACGCGAAAGGAGATCCGATCTATCCGAATAACGAGCACCGCTATTATGCGGATTATTATACCACGTTGAGCGACAAATGGGTGGCAGAAAACTGCATGGTAGTGGCTTTCCTCAGCGAAGCTTTCAAACCGGTGGTTCAAGCTGAGCAGCGCCCGGTAGTAGCCGGTACACAAGGTGGTGCGGATATTCAGCACGGAGGCGTCACTCCGGTGCCGGTGCCGGATTATTACCCCGAACCCAACGCAACCGACGGTCCGTATGCTTTTTCTGCCCATGCAGCCGAAGAGATGACTAATGCCTATTTATATTATCAAAAAGCGCAAAATGTGACGTATTGGTTTATGCAGGCATATGATCTGACGGCGACCTCCACGATTGAAAACAGTACGTGTATTCCGTTCACGCAAATTTATTTTGTTACGTCCAGCAGTGCGGATGTCAATGCTATTCCTTATGGTGTGTATTACTTCAGCGACTCGGAAGATGCAGGTACGGCCGTAGCGGGTTATCGGGTAGATAGTCCGACGCAACAGATAGGCGGTAGTCAGTTCTATTACGCCGACCTCAGTTATTTCAACGAAGGCTATCTCGTTCCTGCGGCTCAATGGCTGATAGCAGACGGATTGCTCACTATTTCGGAAGAAGGCTGGCATTTGACCGGTACGGCTCGTAATGGCTCGGATATTCATCTGACCGGCGGAACAATCAAACTGAAAGGAGCCATGAATGCCCCCAAGAAAGTGGCTTCACCGCATTCAAAACGTCAAATCATTGCGGAATAATTCGAATAATTTGAGAAAAGTGGCATACACTCTTGTGTATGTCATTTTTTTTTTATTATCTTCGACTGCTTCCCAGAGGGTCCCTTCGAAGCTACATACAAAAAAATCCTGCAAATGACAAAATAAAACGAGTTTTATTTGCGCATTCGGATTTTTTTTTGTACCTTTGCACCCGATTTTGTGCAAAGCATAATAGAACAACAAAGATATGAATATTTCGTACAATTGGTTAAAACGCTACATTGACCTGCACGACGACGCAGAGACAGTGGCGAAGATCCTAACCTCCATTGGCCTTGAGGTTGGTACAGTAGAAGAGAAAGAGACCATTCGTGGTGGGTTGAAAGGCCTGGTAGTAGGCGAAGTGCTGACGTGTGAACCCCACCCTAATTCTGACCATTTACACATTACCAAAGTGAACGTAGGCGAAGCGGAACCGCTGCCTATCGTGTGCGGTGCGCCGAACGTAGCTGCCGGACAGAAAGTGATTGTAGCCACGATTGGCACCGTGCTGTATGACGGCGATCAGAGTTTCACCATCAAGAAAGGCAAGCTGCGTGGTGAAGAGAGTTGGGGTATGATCTGCGCGGAAGATGAGATTGGCGTAGGTACCGATCACGCAGGTATTATTGTTCTGCCGCAGGACACACCGGTTGGTATGAAGGCTGCGGATTACTATCACATTGAGAACGACACGATCATCGAAGTTGATATCACGCCGAACCGTTCGGATGCCGCATCGCATTACGGTGTTGCGCGTGACTTGTACGCATACTACAAGGCGCACGGACAGGAAGTGAAGCTCACTAAACCGTCTGTGGAGCAGTTTGCAGTTGCCAATAACCAATTACCAATCCACGTAGTGGTTGATGCTCCTGAAGCGTGTCCGCGTTATTCGGGCGTGAGCATCAAGGGCGTAGAAGTGAAAGAGAGCCCGGAATGGTTGAAGAACAGCCTGCTGGCAATTGGTCTGCGTCCGATCAATAATGTGGTGGATATCACGAATTTCGTGCTGCACGAGTGTGGACAGGCGCTGCACGCGTTCGATGCCGATAAGATTAAAGGAAACGAGATTCATGTTCGCATGGCCCATAAGGGAGAGAAATTCACTACGCTGGACGGTGTAGAGCGTGAGATGGACGAACGTGATCTGATGATTGCCAATAAGGAAGAGGCTATGTGTATCGCCGGTGTGTTCGGTGGTCTGGAGAGTGGCGTGACGGAGAACACGAAGAATGTGTTCCTGGAGAGCGCTTATTTCGATCCTGTGACTATTCGTAAGACCAGCCGTCGTCATCAGTTACAGACGGACGCTTCCTTCCGTTACGAGCGTGGATGTGATCCGAATAACACCCTCTATGTACTCAAACGTGCTGCTCTGCTCATTCAGGAAGTCGCAGGTGGTGAGGTTGCCATGGATGTAACCGACCGGATCGCATCCGGAGGCGAACAACCATTTGCTCCGTGGCCGGTAACGATTGAGATCAGTCGTGTTAACAGCCTGATTGGTAAAGCCATTGGTGAGGACATGATTGAGACCATTCTCAAAGCGCTGGAGATTGAGATAATCGCCAAAATTGGCGATTGTTGGCAACTCGCAGTGCCGCGTTACCGCGTGGATGTACAGCGTGAGTGCGATATTGTGGAAGATATACTTCGTATATACGGATACGACAACGTGGAGTTCCCGGAGAAGCTGAATACGAGTTTAGCATATGGTGTCAAACCGAATCCGGAGGCCTTGCGCCGCCGCATTGCGGAGCAGTTGACCGCACAGGGATTCAATGAGATTTTGAACAACTCGCTGACCAAGGTGTCGTACTACGAGCCGTTGCAGTCGCTCACGCTGGACACGTGCGTGAAGATCATGAACCCGCTGAGTCAGGATCTGGGTGTAATGCGTCAAACCCTACTCTTCGGCGGTTTGGAGTCCATTGCACGTAATGCAAACCGTAAGAACAGCGACCTCAAATTCTATGAATTTGGTAATTGCTATCACCGGCGAGTCGCCGGAGACGGCCAGCCATGCGGAGAGAACGCAGATCCGCTGCGTGCGTACACGGAGGAACCGCACTTAGGTATATGGATTACCGGTAACA
>JAFPNK010000014.1 GCA_017401985.1 Paludibacteraceae bacterium
ATCATGGTCGAGGATCTGATCGACGCGGGCGACGGAAAACTGACGATCCTGTCCGGCGTGCACCCGTGGCAGAACGTGCGGCAGGTCGGCGAGGACATCTGCATGGGCGATATGATCGCACCGAGCGGCACTGTTCTCACGCCTGCAAGCAACGAAGTGACCTTCATCGATACCAAGAGCGGTAACGCCACACAGGATATTCAGACCGTTCTGACGGCTGATGAGGCTGCGACTTATACGATGGAGTACACCCTCGGCGAGTGGGCTGCTACCGCTAAAGCGGATGCCACGCAGGCTGTTTGCGACCTGAATAACATCGATCCGGCAGGAGCCTATCTCATTGAGGATGCGAATGGCCAATGCTTCGTAGTGACGGGTGTTGTAGTGCAAGATACTATGGATCAAGGGGCGATGGAGAATCTGACCGTTCGTAAGGCCAATGCCCGCGGTGGTTTCGGTGCTCCGGCCGGTGAAGAAGATCCGAAAGAAGGTCTCGAGAACACAGCTGCCAAGAACGGTAACATCCAGAAGATTTTCCGTGACGGACAAGTAGTCATCGTACGCGACGGTAAGGAGTATAACATCTTAGGTGCAGAACTCTAATCGCGACATATTACGTCTCGCCGTACCGAGTATCTTGGCGAACATAACAATCCCTTTGGTGGGCATTGTCGATACCGCTATCGTCGGGCATCTGAGTGATGCTGCGGCGATAGGCGGTATCGCCATCGGTACCATGCTCTTTGACTTGCTGTACTGGAACTTCGGTTTCCTGCGGGTCGGTACATCCGGCCTCACCGCTCAGGCGTATGGCCGTTCAGCGGTTACGGGTGACAGGTTACGGGTTACAGACGAATGCCGGAAGATCCTGACACAGAGCGTGACGATCGCGCTGTTGGCGGCTTTGGCGATATGGGCGATACAGTGGTTCTTCGTGACGGCTGTTTTGGCGATCGTGCCTTGTTCAGCTGAGGTAGCTGCGGTAGCACGGGACTATTTCTTTGTGCGCATCTGGGCGGCGCCCGCGACGATGATGCTCTTTACCTTCAAGGGTTGGTTCATCGGCATGCAGGACACGAAGAGTCCGATGGCCGTCGATATACTGGTCAATGTGGTGAACATGATCGCCAGTTATTGCCTCGCGGTTTATACGCCGCTCGGTGTAGTAGGCGTCGCGTACGGTACGCTCATCGCGCAGTACAGCGGACTGACCTTGGCGATTGGCATTTTGTGCATCAAGTACGGCATCATCCATATCGGTCTGAAGGAGATCATCGAGGCGATGCGGTGGACGGAAGTGAAACGGATGATGTCGCTCAACGGCAATATTTTTATCCGCTCTCTTTGTATGATGGTGGTCTATGTGGGTTATACGAGTCTGGCAAGCCGGTTCGGCGACACGGAATTGGCAGTGAGCAGTATCCTGATGAAGCTGTTTATGTTCTTCTCCTTCTTCGTCGATGGTTTTGCATACGCGGGCGAAGCGCTCGTTGGCAAGGCATTCGGGGAATTAAAAATGAAAAATGAAAAATTAAAAATTGACGAAATAGTCCGTCAACTATTCAAATGGGCGATAGGGGTAGGAGCGTTGTTCTCCTTGATCTATGGGGTATTGGGTCGTGTGAATATTGAGTTGATGACCAGCGATGAGACGATTATTGAGGCTGCGATGCAGTATATCGGATGGCTGATCGCGATGCCGTTCGTCAGTGCGTTGGCGTTCATGTGGGACGGCGTTTATATAGGTGCTACAGCCGGCAAACAGATCCGCAATGCGATGATCTGGGCAGCGGTCGGTTTTGTGGCAGGCTATTTGCTTACGTACCGTTGGTTCGGTGCGCAGGCACTTTATATCGGTTATTTCGCGCACTTGATAGCGCGATCATTGTATTTGACAGTAGAATGGAAAAAAGTTGAAAGGTGAAAGGATGAAAGAAATTTATTATATATTCATTTTGGCGCTGCTTTTTCTTGGATCTTGCACGAAACATGACAGTGCGCAACGGGAGCAGGCTCCTATTAAGGTGAAGACGATGGTGGTGGCGCCGCAGGAGAACGGTGCGGTCTCGCGTTATGTGGGTGCGATCGAACCCGCGCACAGTACGCCGCTGAGTCTGCAGACCACGGGTAGAGTAGTGGAGATAGCGGTGAAGAACGGTCAGCGTGTGACTCAAGGTCAGACGATTCTGGCGGTAGATAACACGCAGGCATTGAATGCGCTTCGCACCGCTGAGGCTTCGTTGCGGCATGCACAGGACGGTTTTGACCGCGTGAGCAAGGTGCATGACAAGGGAGTCGTGTCAGATCAGAAGATGGTGGAGATAGAGAGCCAGTTAGCACAAGCTCGCTCGCTCTATGAAGCCGCCCAACAGCAATTGAAGGAATGTACGTTGACCGCTCCCTGCGAGGGCGTGATCGACGGACTGAATATGGTGATCGGACAAACGGTTCTGCCCGGAACGACGCTCTGTACGATCCTCGACATGCGAGCGTACAGTGTTCGTTTTACCGTGCCGGAAGCGGAGATCGGTGCCTTGCCCGATAAAGGGCAAGTCGTTTGTGAGGCTATTCATGCCGAACTGCCGATCACGATCACAGAACGCGGCATAACCGCCAACCCTCTCACGCATACCTATGAGGTGGTAGCTGACATCAAAGACAAAGCCGAAGGACTCAAAGCAGGTATGGTAGCCGTTGTCAAGCTAAAAGCTAACAGCCAACAGCTAACAGCTTCTCAAAACATCGTTATTCCGGCGAATTGTATCTTGTTAAAGCCTGAAGGAGCGACCGTGTGGGTTGTGGAAGACGGAAAAGCTGCACGACGCCTCGTGACGGTGGACGGCTATCAGGCTGACGGCGTACGTGTGACGGAAGGATTACAGGAAGGCGATCAATTGATCACCGAAGGATATCAGAAACTTTACAACGGCTGTCTTGTTGAAAACGAGTAAACACATAGAAGGAGCCATGCGGCATCACGGGATCGTGATGGCGTTGTTCATCGGTTTGATGGCTTTTGGCATCTGGTCGTTGCCGCGGATGAATAAGGATGAGTTTCCGCAGTTTACCATTCGTCAGGGCTTGGTGGTAGCGCTCTATCCGGGTGCAACCGCCGAAGAGGTGGAGCAGCAGGTGACGATGCCGCTGG
>JAFPNK010000015.1 GCA_017401985.1 Paludibacteraceae bacterium
GACGGTTGCGCGAAGCAACGTGATTTACTGATCTTGGCATGTTTCTGTCCTTTCACTTTAATGGTTAGTACTTAACGAAGCAGGAGCATCTCGCGGATGGAGCGCATGTTCGTCTGATCAACAATAGCAACATGAGTCAAGTTGCGTTTTTGCTTTTTAGTCTTCTTCGTCAGAATGTGACTCTTGTAAGCGTGCTTACGCTTAATTTTACCGGTTCCGGTAAGCGTGAAACGCTTTTTTGCACCGGAATTAGTCTTTACCTTTGGCATTTTGTAATAATTTAAATTGTTAATAAATACGCAGTCTCAGGCAGCCACCCCCAGTTCATGGGGGTTACAAGGTAAGCCCTACGACTTGCAGTTGTTTTATCCTTTTTGGCTCTTCGGGCTGACGAACATGATCATTCGTTTTCCCTCGAGATTAGGCACGTTGTCTGCTTTACCGTACTCAGCAAGGTCGTTTGCGAAGCGTGCGAGGAGCAATTCGCCTTGCTCCTTGAACACGATCGAGCGTCCGCGGAAGAAGACATATGCTTTCACTTTGTTTCCCTCTTTGAGGAACTCCTGTGCGTGCTTGAGTTTGAAGTTGTAATCGTGGTCATCGGTTTGGGGTCCGAATCGAATTTCCTTCACCTCTTGCTTCTTCTGGTTTGCTTTGGCCTCTTTTTGCTTTTTCTTCTGTGCGTAGAGGAACTTCTGGTAGTCAATTACTCGACAAACAGGCGGGTTGGCCGTGGCAGCAATCTCGACGAGGTCGAGGTTCTGCTCATCCGCTATTTTCATAGCCTGTTGATACGTGTAGATACCAGGTTCTACATTGTCGCCGATAAGGCGTACTTGCAGGACTCCGCGAATTTTGTCGTTAATACGATGCGGGTCCTCTTTAATTACGCGACCGCCGCGCGGTCTGGGTTGAG
Source organism: Paludibacteraceae bacterium (assembly GCA_017401985.1). Classification (GTDB taxonomy): domain Bacteria; phylum Bacteroidota; class Bacteroidia; order Bacteroidales; family Paludibacteraceae; genus Colicola. The sequence continues at coordinate 917 of JAFPNK010000015.1, forward strand.
GAGTTGCTATAGTTTTAACTATTTATGGTTAATAATACTACTTCTCGTGCGGGCACAATATACCCTACCATCGAAAAAGCGTGCAAAGTTACAACAATTTTCTGATATACGCAAGAGAATTGCATTTTTTTTCACTTTTTTCCTAAATTATTTGCGCGCGTGAAATATTTTTTGTATCTTTGCACGCTATTTTGAAAAATTGTGCATAGATAGCAACTTTAAATCGGATATCATAAAAATAATAACAATATGAAAAAGAGCATTTTAGCATTGACCGCAATGGTCGCAATGGTATTCTTTGGTTGCAAAGAGAGTCCGTACATCACCTCTCCGGGTGACAATTCGCAGAACACCGATTCTATTCCGGTGATTGCGGATCCTGAGCCGACCCCGGATCCGGAGGGTGTAGCTATTCCGGAGGGAGCGATTAACGTCAACCAAGCCGTTAATATTGCCAAGAAGTTGGCGTCCGGTGGTGTAACCGAAGAGGAATATTATATCAAGGGTTGGGTAAAACGTTTCGACGACACCCAGCGCAGCAAGTCGGACTTCGAGACCAAGTTCCAACAATACGGTAACGACTATGTTTACCTAAGTGCCCGCAACGACGGTCAAGGAACGAAAGAGTTCTATTGCTATCGTATATTGGGTAAGAACGGAGCTCCGCTTCCTGATCACGATGCATTGTTGATTGGTGACTTCGTAGTTGTTAAGTGTAAGATTACCAATTACAATGGTGTATATGAGTCGAGCGGTACCTGCGCTACCTATTCGTCTTCGAATGCACACTTCAACGAAGTGTTCCCGCCGTTCCCGGGTTGTCCGGAGCCGGGAGAAGGTGAGATTAGTGTGAACCAGGCGAAGGCGATCTCCGACAGCATCGGTACCGGTGCTACAACGAGCGAGAGCTATCGTATTCGTGGTGTGGTAGTTAGCGTAAACGACAAGACGCTGTCTAGTTATGGTAACATCACCTTTAACATCTCTTCGGACGGTGAAGTAACGGCTACCTGCTATCGCCTCTTGGGTAAGAGTAACGCTAAGTTCACCAGTTTGGATCAGTTACAAGTAGGTGATACGGTGCTGGTTAATGCGAAGATTCAGAACTACAACGGCACCTGCGAGCCTACACAAGGTTACGTAGAGCAGTCCACCAACCCGAATTTCTAATAGAAAGCGGGGCTTAAAAGACAATAAAATATTAACTAAATACAAAAAATGGCAAGTTTACAAAGAATTAGAAATCATGGCGCCCTGTTGATTTTGATTGTGGGTGTCGCCATGTTGGCGTTTATCCTCGGCGACTTTTTGAGAGACGGAGGAGCATTCTTCCACCAGGGTAGCGAAAATGTAGGTGTTATTTCCGGTCACGCTGTTCATTACACCGAGTATCAGGCAGCACAGGATCAATTGACAGAGGTTTACAAGATCGAATCAGGTCGTAACGATTTTGATGAAGACATTCATGCTCAGATTCGCAATCAAGTATGGAACATGTTCGTACTGGACTATACGATGCGCGATCAAGCTGAGAAGATTGGTATGACCATTACGCAAGACGAATTGACTAATTTGTGTATTGGAAACAATATTCATGAGATCATCCGTAGTCGTCGTGCCTTCTTCGATGAGACCGGTCGCTTCAATGTTGAGATTGTTAAGAATCTGATCAACAGCATCAACGAAGGAAGTAATGATCCGGAGCAGAATGCATATATCCAGCGTGTAGCTCAATACTGGGCATACTGGGAGAAAGCAGTTCGTATCAGTTATATGCAGGAGAAATACGCAGGTCTGCTGGAGCATATGGTTAAGGCAAACAGTTTGGATGCAGAGTTTGCATTCAACGGTCGTCAGAACGGAATTGCAGCGGAGTACGTAATGCAACCCTATTTCACGATTGCTGATTCGCTGGTTAGCGTAAGCGAGAATGATATCAAGAAGTTGTACAAAGAGCATAAGTCTCAATACAAACAGACTCCGAACCGCGCCATCAAGTACGTGGTATTCGATATTGCTCCTTCGGAGGCTGATTATCAAGAGGCACATGACCTGTTGGCAGGTCTGCAGGAAGAGTTCCGCAATGGAGATGCAGTAGCTGTAACGAACATGTACTCTGATATTCTCTACGACGGAATGGATTATTCGGCAGAGACCGTTCCGGTTCTGTTCAAGGAGTTTGCATTCGCCAAGGGTGCTAAAGCCGGTGATTACACGGATATCCTGTTCGATGAGGTTTCGATGACCTATGCGATGGCTCGCATCGTGAAGAGCGGTTATAACCTGCCGGATTCGGTTGAGTTGAAAGCTATCGTTGAAGACGGTGAGGATCAAGAGTTAGGTTGGTTCAAAGCATCGGATCTGCCGAAGGATATTGCAGAGCCTGCTTTTGCCGGCAAGCGCGGTACACGTTTCACCGTAGCTCAGGGCATGGGTGAGCAGACGTTTGAGGTGATGGAGGTTAGCAAAGCTACTCCGAAAGTTAAATTGGCTATCTTGGCACGTGAGGTATCGACCTCCAACAACACCAATACGCTTATCTACGGTAAGGCTCAGCAGTTGATTGCCAGCAGCAAGACCGCAGAGGAGTTTGAGGCAAATGCACAAGAGTTGGGTATGGTTGTTGTACCGCAGTACAACCTGCTTGCTACTTCTGACAAAGTAGGTCAGATCAGAAGCAGCCGCCAGATCATCAAATGGGCGTTTGAGGCTAAGGAAGGTGCCGTTTCGGATGTGTTCGAATGCGGTAACCAGTACGTAGTAGCTGCTTTGGCCGAGGTGAACGACGACGAATACAAATCGTTGGAGGAAGTTCGTGCTGAGTTGACTTACGAGGCAACCAATAATGCCAAAGCTGCTTATATCACAGAGCAGTTGGAAGGTCTGACCTCGCTGGAGGCAATCGCAGAGAAGTTAGGTGTTTCGGTTCAGGTAGCAGACCGCGTATCGCTGGCAGACAGCCGTTTCGGCAACTCCGGTATGGAGCCTGCTGTGATTGGAGCTGCGTTGGCGATGGGCGAGAACACGCTGAGCGAGCCGATCAAGGGTAACATGGGTGTGTACGTCGTTAAGACCGGCGGAAGCATCAACCTGCCGGGCGATTTCGACGCTGAGGTTGAGAAAGCACAGTTGGCAACCCGCTTCATGTATCTGCCTTATCAGGCGATGCAGCTGATTCAAGACGAAGCAGACATCACCGACAACCGCATTCGCTTCCAATAATGCGTACACACGCGCGCGAATATAATAAGGAGAGTTCCCCTACGGGGCGGCTCTCCTTTGTGCTCATTTAAAGGTGAAAGGCGAATGGTTAATGGTGAATGATGAAAGGAACATATCTCCGTGGGCATGGGTTCCGACGCTGTATTTTACGGAAGGCATCCCCTATTTTCTGGTGAATAACATCTCCGTGTTGATGTTCGCCAAGATGGGTGTGACCAATGATCAACTGGCGTTTTTTACTACCCTGCTCTATTTCCCGTGGTTCTTGAAGGGCTTATGGAGTCCGTTCGTGGAGATCTACCGCACCAAACGCTGGTGGATCATAGCGATGCAAGCGCTGATGACGGCGTTGTGCCTCGGTCTGGTGCTTACTTTCCCGCATCCGGATGCAGCCACCATCGCCACCAAATCGACTTCGATCAGCATCTTCACCTGGAGTCTTATCTTCTTCATTATCACCGCCTTTGCGTCCGCCACGCATGATATAGCCGCAGACGGATACTACATGCTGGCGCATGATGAGAAAAGCCAGGCGCGGTTCGTAGGTATCCGATCTACGTTCTATCGTTTGGCGATGATTTTTTCGCAGGGGATTTTGGTATATATCGCCGGTTACATTGAGAATAGAACCTATAACATACCACTTTCGTGGCAAGTAACGATTGGTGTGACCGGATTGATCATGCTATTGGTAACGCTCTACCATTGTTGGTGTTTACCCAAGCCGAAAGCCGATCAAGCCATTCATATCAAAACCAAGGAAGAAGCGATGCGAGAGTTGAAGGACTCTTTTGCCACCTTCTTCACCAAACCGGGTGTAGGACTGGCCATCGGTTTTATGCTGCTGTACCGTCTGAGCGAAGGCTTTCTCGTTAAGTTGTGCGCGCCGTTCCTGTCCGATCCGGTGGGAGAAAGGGTGCCGGCGAATATCTTCAGAATAGGTCTATTCGGCAAAACATGGTTCACCTTCACCCATGATGTGCATATAGGCGGAGGACTGGCGTTAGGGACTGATACGATTGGTATATTATACGGTACGATTGGTGTTATATGTCTGCTGTTAGGCGGTATATTAGGCGGTTTGTATATCTCTCGTCGGGGTTTGAAACGATCCTTATGGCTGATGGTGTTGGCGCTGACGCTGCCGAGTTTTGTATATGTCTATATGGCGCATCAGCAACCGGAATCGTTTTGGTTGATTGGCGGCGCCATTAGTTTTGAGAATTTCGGATACGGATTCGGATTTTCCGCCTACATGATGTATATGATGCATTTCTCGGAAGGCAAGTACAAGACAGCCCATTATGCGATCTGCACGGCGTTCATGGCGTTATCGATGATGATACCGGGATTTATAGCCGGTTTTATCCAGTTGCTGTGGGGTTATCAGGCGTTCTTCTGGATTGCGAATGCGTGCAGTATTACGACATTTATCATTACCTATTTTGTATATAAAAAATTGAAAGAATAATTTGAACGATATGAATTATAAACGAATTATTCCGGATGCTATCACCAGTTGCAACTTGATTTGCGGCAGTATAGCGGTTTTCCTTGCTACGCAAGGAGCGTTCCTTTGGGCGTTTGTATTTATTTTGGGCGGCGCTTTCTTCGATTTCTTCGATGGTCTAAGCGCTCGCGCGCTCAAGGCTCCAAGTCCGATTGGTGTCCAATTGGATTCGTTGGCGGACGATATTACATTCGGTTTGGCGCCATCGATGATGCTTTTCTGCTGGCTGAAGCCTATTCTCGGTTGGTGGGCAGGTTTGGCGCTTATCATGGCGGCCTTCTCGGCACTTCGTTTGGCTAAATTCAACGTGGACGAGCGTCAACACGAGTCGTTCATCGGTTTGGCGACCCCGGCCAACGCTATTTTCTGGGGCGGTATATGCTGTCTGCCCTACTCCGTCCTCGCATATGATTGGATGGCATGGGTGGCAATTGGTTTGTCGTTAGTCAGCTGTTTCCTGCTGAACGCAGAGATTCCGTTCTTCAGTTTCAAGAGTTTCAAGAAAGATAAACTGACGATCATTCTGTTCCTGGTAGGATGTCTGATTCTCATCGGTTACTGCATATGGAAGGCCGTTGCTACCAAGCATATTGAGTTCGGATTATTCAGCGGAACCGCGTGCATCGTTTGGTACGTCATTTTGAATCTGCTGTTGGCTTGTATTAAGAAGAAATAATCATTAATTGCAATTATACCATGAAAAGACACATTTCATTTTTGGCAATTGTCCTGTTCTCCTTCAGTTTGATGGCGGAAGAGATTCCGGCCGGTTATTACGCTGCTATTCAGGGCAAGAGTGATTCGATACTCAAATCGACCTTGTATCAAATTATCAAGGGTGGCGACCGGTATTATTACGGTAAGAACGAATATCACACTTCTTCCAATCCGCCGTTGTGGGAAGTGGGCGATCTGAAACCCAGCACGTGGTTGGCGTTTCCGCTAACGGATATGCATCCGGATGGAATCGTGTGGGATATGTATTCGAATTGCGTGCGCTACTACCCTAATGAAGCAGGCGAATCCGGCTGTTCGCTCAATATTGAGCATTGTTTGCCCAAGAGTTGGTGGGGAACCGGAGCTAAAACAGATACGATTTATCGGGACTTGTTCAACCTCAATCCGGCGGACCAACGAGCTAACGGACTAAAAAACAATTATGCTCCGGGGCATGTTACGACCGGTGATAAGTTTGATAACGGCTCTCTCCGCATGGATAGTAAGAACAAATCCCAATACGGTTATATCTGCTGGGAACCGGAGGCGCAATATCGCGGCGATTTCGCTCGAACCTATTTCTACATGGTGACGGCCTATGAAGCACAAACATGGGCAAGCGACTATAGTGCCTATGTGAATGGTGATTCTTATCTGCGCTTTACGCCTACTATCGTACAAGTGTTGCTCGATTGGCATCGTGAAGATCCGGTAAGCGACAAAGAGATTTGTCGTGCCGATCAGATCACGAATATTCAGCACAACCGCAATCCGTTTATTGATTATCCTGAATTGGTGGAATATATCTGGGGAAACAAGAAAGGTCAAGCGGTAGATTTATCCACCCTCACTTGTGCCTTTGCGACTGGCGCTTGTCCGGATCCGATTATTCCTGAGCCGGAAACGCAACAATACGACACGCTCATTAATTTGTCTGCATGTACGGTTACTAACATAGGGAAGATTGCAGGCGCGTCTTCGGTTGGCGTTCAGACGAATGCGCAATCCGGTAGTGCATCCTGCGTCATGGGTAATGGTAGTACAGACGGAGAAATCACCTTCACAGGAATCAACTTAACCGACACAGCCATTCTTGCGTTTAGGGCTTCGCCCTATAATAGCGCCACCAGCATGCAGTTGGAGATTTATCTGAATGACAGTTCAACCCCGTTCCAAACGATTTCAGAAACGGTGGTGAAAGATACGCGTAATGAAGTGCGTTACCGGATTACGATTCCGTCCAACACAACCTCTATTCGCATTCTTTCCGTGGGTGGTAGTACTTCCAAACGGGCGTGTATGCAAGAGTTATATTTGTTGAGTCCAAAGGCCGGCACAGGGCTTACTATGCCCAAACAAGAAGCCACCGCTGTACGCAAGGAGATACGTGACGGACAGATTGTGATCATTCGGAATTCGTCAATTTTTACCACTTTAGGCCAAGTTATTCGTTAGTGTGTCAATTTTTACACATTTTTCGCGAGAATGTGCACGCGCGCGTGTGAAAAAATTAGTAATTTTGCACCCGATTTGAAACGCACACATTTAACAAATAATCATATATGAAAAAACAAACGTTTATTGCTCTACTCTGCGGACTACTTTGGGTGCCGTTTGTGGGTACTAAAGCGCAGAGCACAGTAGCAGAAGGTCAATCGACCGAAGGAAAGGATTTCTGGGTAACCTTTATGCAAGCGGACCAGGATCCGAACAATGAGTTAACCTTATCACTTTCCATTTCTTCACGCGAGGATTGTCAAGTAACCATCAGCAACCCGTACACCGGTTATTCGGAGCAGGTGAATGTGACAGCCAACAACATGGCTCTGGTCGAGTTGTACTCCGGTAATGTGTTAGCTACTTATGCTCGTTCCGCGATGGAGACCAGCACCAAAGTGTGCTATGCTGTCAATTCGGAAAAAGTGGACACTTGTGCGATTCATGTGACCGCTACGGCAAACATCTCGCTGTTTGCTACCAACTATAAACGTGCTACCTTCGATGCCACCAACGTATTGCCGACAGCATCGTTGTTGGACGAATATATTATCCAAACCTATACCCCATCCGACCACGGAGGTGTTTCCGCTACCCAAGGTGGACACTTTGCTATTATCGCAGCAGAGGACAACACGATTGTTGATTACTGCCCGACGGAAGAGACAGAAGCTATCACAGCGGCTAAGAGCACGTATGCTTTCACCAACGGCGTCGGTATGAGTGATGAAGAGTTGGCTTTGGCGAACTGGCAGAAAGGTGACACGCTGCATACTCCGGTTCTGATGAAGGGACAGGTATATTACGTATGGACAGGTAAGAAAGACAAGGATCCGGGTGATTTGTCCGGTACCTATGTCAAAGCACGCAACGGCAAGAAGATTGCGGTGTTCCAAGGTAACCCGCACACCAATATCCCGTATCAGACCAAAGAGCGTGACCACTTGTTCTCGCAAGCCATGCCGACCAGATACTGGGGTAACACGTTTGTGCTGACCTCTTCGGCTGGTCGTCACGTGGATTACGTTCGTATCTTGGCGCTTAATGACGGAACGGAAGTACGTATTAACGGCAATCTGGTACACACCTTCAATTTTGCAACAGACAAAAAGCACTATTGGGAGTTTAAGATAGGCGATCAAGGCGATTATGCCAAGAACGGAAGTTGTGTAGTAACGACCTCATGTGCATGTGCCACTCACCTTTTCCTGGCTTCGAAGAAGGCTGATAACGTAAGTGACGGCGACCCTGCTATGTTGTGGGTGAACCCGATTGAGCAACAGATTGACCAGGTGACCTTTGCCACCTATTCTTCCAAGAACGGTACCACGGCACACTATGTAAACGTAGTAACCAACCAACCTTCTACCATGAGTTTGGACGGCGCTTCTATTCAGTCCAATTTCAGTCTGGTAGATGGTTCCACTACATACTATTGCGCAAAGATCAGTTTGGGCAATACCGCGTCTTCGCACACGCTCAAAAGCAACGGTGCGAACTTCATCGCGCACGTTTATGGTTTTACTTCCAACGAGTCGTACGGTTATTCGGCCGGTGGTGCGACCAAGCCGCTGACGCAGTATATCACCATCAACGGCCAGATCTTCACGCCGGAGAGCCAAAACACCCTTTGTGGCGAGGACACAATTAAGTTCGCTTGCCATCCGGACTATGAGTATAACAAGATTGAGTGGTACTTCGGTGACGGACAGAGCGATTTGAGCAATAAGGATTCCGTTCCTCACTACTATGCTAACTCCGGTACCTATCAGGCTTACGTGCTCATTTACCGTGAGAGCAGTAACCTCTGTGCCGGCCAGAATGCAATCGACAGTATTCCTATCACCGTTACTATCGGTCGCTACCAATTCTCGATTAACAGTATTGATATTCCTTGCCCGGAGGACGGCAAAGAGTATTTAGGTAAGGTTTATTACAGCAACGAGGGCAAAGTGAACCTGCATGGCAATAACGTGACGATTGAGTTTGACGCAGCAGCCAAAGCGGATGGTTTCAAGGACTCGGAGCTGGTGATCAAGGATGATTATTTCCAAATCACTATTCCGAAAGAGGCTAAACCGGAGACCTTGTATGGTATTCACCTGGTGATTACCTCCGACTGCGGTGGTGCAGACACAATCATGCATTTCATGATTAATTTTGACAATGATGTCATCTCGCAACGCTACAATAACGTACTTGGTCTGCTCACCACTCCGTTTGCAGGCAAGACTCTGAGCGATTTCCAGTGGTACCGTTCATCCGATAGCACAGCCATCGAAGGACAAGTATCCGCGAACCTTAATTTCTATGATTTGGTAGACCAAGAGGATCCGAATGAGGCATACTATGTATGCTTCACCATCAACAAAGGCAAAACGGATGAAGTGACCACATGCGCGTGTGCTAAGGCGTTTGATGCGAATGCAGCTGCACATAATTTCGGAACCGATTCTACCGACCTGATTATCACCGCCACCTATGCCGCTATGGCAGGTAATGTGGTGTTCGTGAATGCAGATTGGAACGGTCAGAAAGATATTGAGTGCTATGCACAATGGATCAACGCCAGCGGTAAGATCTATCAGGATTTGAAATTCGATATTCCTGACGGCGGTTGCACGATTCCTACACCAAGCGTTTCAGAACCGACCCTCTACCTACTCCGCGTTGTTACCGGAAAAGGTAGCCGTAGTTTCAAGTTCATTATTCAATAACCGATAGCATAGGAGAACACAGATATGAGAACGAATATTTTTAGAAATATACTGATTGCCGGCCTTGTTCTGAGCCTGAATGCTGCTCCGCTCGCCGTATATGCGATGCCGGAACCCGCTCCTGCTACGCAGACGGATAAAGAGAAAGCCAAAGCTGCTGCCGCTAAGAAGAAAGAAGCGGAGAAGAAAAAGAAAGAACAGGAGAAAGCCAAAGCTGCTGCTGCCAAGCAACGCGAAGCAGACAAGAAAAAGAAAGAGGCCGAGCGCGCTAAAGCTGCTGCTGCACGCGAGAACGCCAAGAAACAGGCAGAGCGCGACAAAGCTGCTGCCGAACGCGCTAAAGCAACAGCTGCACGTGAAGAAGCTAAAGCTAAGAAAGAGGCTGAAGCAAGAGCAAGAGAAGAGCAGGCTATTCGCGATTACGAAGCGTATCAGGCTCGTCTGGAGAATCCGCCAATGGAGCCTATCTCCTATTTCAACTTAGGCTTCCGTGCCGGTTACGCGGCTATGATGGATCAGATCAACGGCAATTATATGGGTGCAGGAACGCTTAATCAAAGCAATGTGCTGCAGCAATTGGTCGGTGGAGCCGGTGCCGGTTTGGATCTGACGTATAATCTGGAGTACGGACACTTCCTGTTTGAGACCGGTTTGGATTTCCGTTTCCTGAACTCCACCTCCAAATACGGATTTACCGCAATTCGTAACGACCTGACATACGGTGCGACCTACAACTATCTGTTTGACAACACGCGTGAGATGCGCAACATGGCACAGGTAGGTCTGCCGCTTATGTTCGGTGCACAATTCAATCGTTTCTACTTCTTGGTGGGTGCGAAAGTGCATTATACGTTCCTGGGAACCTATTCGCAGAAAGGTTTATACGATATAACCGTTAGCGATCCGGCGTTACTGGAGCCTTATGGTTTGGGTATCTACGAACTCAACGGCAACACGAATGCACCTATCGTCTTCCGTCAACCGGAAGTGAGCGCTGCGCTGGAAGTAGGTATCGATTTGGACGAGTGGTTGCAGCAGCAGGCTGACCCGAAGAAGAAAGTGAAAGTGAAACCGGGTGAGCGTTTGCCGTTCGGCCGTGAGAATGTACACTATCGCTTGAGTTTCTTTGCTGAATACGGAGTGCTGAACACCAACGCTACGCCGAAAGCTAACCCTGTCGAGTTTGCTGCCAATCAAGTGGAGGTACAGAATGGCAACACGTTCCTGGCTATGAACGGAGACACCAAGCTCAACAACCTCTTCGTCGGAGCTAAGTTCACTATTCAGTTCGAGGTTCCCGGTAAGACGCTCCGTCCCGTTACCGCTCCTCCTTGCTATGCTATCTACAGCGTAGTGGACGAGCGTACGAACGAACCGATTGCCGCTACGCTCTCTACCCAAGAGAAAGAATCCGGCAAAGTGGTTGTCAGCGGCCGCGCTGTACCGGTTAAGGGCCTGAAGCAGAAACATACGCTTGGTACCTTTGTAGCAGAAGCATCGGCAAGCGGTTATTATGCTGCTAATCAAGAGTTTACTATCGACAAGATCGGTTCGACCGAATACGTAACCATCGCTTTGCGTCCGCGTCCTATCTTCCGCGTACGTGTAACGAACAAGGAGACCGGCGCTGTTGTTCCTGCAACGGTACATATCATCGCAGACGGTCAATCGGATCCGGCATACAGCCTGGCAACCGACTCCGTCAACGGTACGGCAGGACAGATGCTCGAAGACGGTCAATACTCGCTGCATATCGCACAGATGGGTTACGACACGCTCGATATGATTATTCCGAGCATCGGCGATTCGCTCAACGTAGAACTGACACCAATCAAGAAGGGTGAGGTATTCATCGTAAAGAACCTCTTCTTCGCGACCAACAAGACACGTATCCTCTCCACCTCGGAGGAGGCGCTGAACGACCTGTACATGTATCTGGCGCGTAACCCGCAGGTACGTATCAAGATCATCGGCCACACGGATAACGTAGGTAAGGATGCTGCTAACCAGAGACTGTCCGAAGGACGTGCTAATGCGGTTATGCAAGACCTGATCGAGCGCGGTATCGCACCGGAGCGTCTGGAGGCTGAAGGACGCGGTGAGAGCCAACCGATTGATACCAACGACACCGATGAAGGTCGTCAGAATAACCGTCGTGTAGAGATCGAGATTTTGTAAAATTTAGATTCGAAGATATGAAAAATCAAATCAAATCATTACTGCTTGTAGCTTTCATGCTGGGAACCGTTATCCCAGCATGGGGCCAAGCCTCCACGCAGGGCAAGGAGTTCTGGGTGAGTTCCACATTAGTCTGCTCTCCGGACAAGAAAGCCGTAATGCCATACATTGCCGTTTCTGCGGAGCAAGCATGCACAGTAACCATCACAGGCGGCGTCGGCAATGCTATCAACATTACCCAACAGGTAGCTGCTGGTTCATGGAATGAGTTTGGAAACACCTCAAAGACGTATAATACCAATCCGACGAACGGCTTCATTAACGTGCAAATGGACGCTACCAAATGGTATCCGACAACAATGTTGGATGCAAGTAACGTTTGTACTCTTGCAGGTCAGAAAAACCAATATGGACTCCATATTACAGCTACGGAAAACATTTCTGTTTATGTGATTTTAAGTTCGCCGAACTCAATGGACGCAAGTAATATTTTACCACTTAGTGCTATTGGAAGTGAATATTACACCCAAGATTATTTTCCAGAGGCGAATCAGTCTTTTGAAGGGAACATGGTATCTATGACCACTATTCTCGGCACAGAGAATGGCACAACAGTGGAAATCACCCCAAATGGAGACACCTATGACAACCATCTTTCCGGACAACTCTATTCCATTACCTTGAATCAGGGAGAGACATATTACCTCATTAGTAAAAAAGAAAAACAATTATCCGGTACGCATATTCAAGCCAAAAATGGCAAAAAAATTGCTATCTTCAATGGCGCGGCACTGACACGTATTCCTAATGGTCGTGCAGCTCGTGACTGTCTGTTTGAACAATCAATGCCGATTGAGTACTGGGGCACACAGTTCATTGTTACGCGCTCGTTGCAAAAAGACGGTAATATTATTGGTATCACGGCTATACAACGCGGTACAGAAATTAAGGTGGATGGATACACACAAACATATATTAACGAAGGCGAGACATATTACATCTTACTGCAAAATGCAAGCGACCCATATACCACAAGTGGTACAATTACAAGCCGTATAGATCAAGTCATAATTGCTGATGTAGCGTATATTGAGACCAGTTGTCCTTGTGCAGTTTATAGTTATGACACCGGACGTGATTTCAAAGGATCTGCTACAGGAGGAACTTCTGAGATTGTCGGGCATTATGGAGATCCATCCTCTGTTTGGGTTTCACCAATTCAGCAGAAGATTGGTAAGATTACCTTTGGAACATGCTATACAACCGCGACAACAGATCACTTCCTCAATGTGGTTACCGAGACCGCTACTTGCCAGCAAACGAAGCTTACAGCTATCTATGGAGCTACTACATTGGATAAATCCAATTTGCTAAGCTGGACACCGGTTCCGGGTAACCCGACGTATTCCTATGCTCGAGCAAAGATTGGTGATTCCAGTACGAAAAACTACAGCGTCTTCCGTTTGGAGAACGCCAGAGGCTTTATGGCTACCGTTTATGGAAACGGAGACGATGAGTCGTATGCCTACTCCGCCGGTTCGGCTGCTGTAGAACAAGGTGTCACGGTGAATGGTGAGACGTTCACCAACGGCTATCGAAGCACATCCAAGTTCTGCGTATCTGAAGTACAACAATTTGATGCCAATATCGGAACAGACGAGATCAGTCGCGTCGATTGGAACTTCGGTGACGGTACTTCCGTTAATTACAGCACGCCGCAGATTGGGCACCAGTATATGAGCCCCGGATGGTACGATGTAACCGCTGAACTGTACGGTCATCAGGTATGTACCAACGAGAGCGAGCAGTATCTGGGCTCCGTACAATTCTCCTTCCGCGTTGTGACACAAGATACACTCTTTGGTTCGGCTGAGTATCGCTGTTTGTCGGTGGATACGCTGGCAGACAACCCGGAGAGACGTGCATACCTGTTAGCGCACGGAGAGAATGACACGATCACACCGGAATTATGCTACGACCCGGTGATTATCAATTACGTGCTTTACGGAGAAGATGCCGACACCAGCTACACGGTGGAGGGAAAAGATAGCGTTCGGGTCAACGGCACGACATACTACTTGACACAGGATATCACCTTCACGGAACCGAATGAACCGCTCTATCCGAACTGCGTACGCACCAACCATTGTCATATACACGTGATTCAATGTCTTGAGATGAATGTCATCAACAACCCTGCAGAGCAACATATCTGCCCGGGTGAGGCGCTGACTGTCACCTACTCCAAGACCAAAGGCGACATAGACGGACCGGCACACTTCGTGATTGCAGGTGTAGCGGACGAAACGGTGTATATTGACAACACCACTGTAGCCGCGGCAGAGCTGGCGTTACCGACCTATTTGATTAATAAGCCCGGTATCTATCATGCCGAACTGATTGTCAATGATATGTATTGCGAAACACAAACCTTCCCGATTGACTTCACGGTTTATTATCCAAGTGATATCTTCAAACTGAAATTCAACAACGTGATGGCTGTGTATAACAAAGAGTACAATGGCGGGTACAATTTTGTCCACTACGAGTGGCACCTCGTTCGCGACGGACAAGATAACATCATAGGCGAAGATCAGTCCGTTTATCACCAGGATGCACCGTTTGAGCAAAACGACGTAGTATACGTAGTGCTGACGGATGATAAGGGCTTTACGCTGCAGTCGTGTACACAAGAATGGGAATATATACCCGACTTCAACAACACGCCATCCAATGCGCCTGCACAGAAAGTGATTCGTAACAGTCGCATGTACATCCGCATAGACGGTCGCATATATGACATGTACGGACAGCGGATTGAATAAGCGATGAAAGAGCTCTTACGCAACAATCTTGTTTTTATCGGACTAAGCCTGATACTGCTTGCAGTATTGGGCTTAGCCCTTCTATTAATCCCCACAGGCGAATTACATCTGCTGCTGAACAACTCGCACACGCACACGCGCGATATATTTTATAGGTATTACACGCAGGTGGCAGAGTGGTTTCCGTATCTGCTCTGCGTATTGCTCCTTCTTTTCGGTCGCATAGGTGACGGTCTCTTCGCCACAGCCTGTATGGCCTTGTCCGCACTCAGTACGCAGATACTGAAGCATATTATCAACGCCACGCGTCCCGTCACATGGTTCGCAAATAACATGCCTGATGTGCAACTGCCGCTTGTGGATGGTGTTACAATGAATCATTGGTACTCCTTCCCTTCCGGTCACACCACTTCTTTCTTCGCGTTGGCTTTTGCGGCTTCCATCCTACTCACCAAGACTCCTATGATGGCGAAGCAACATAGGACAACCGGTCTCCTGCTGCAAGCTGCTCTCTTTGTGCTTGCGGCTCTCGGTGGTTACAGCCGTATTTATTTGAGCCAGCACTTTGCGTTGGATGTGTTTGCCGGAATGGTAGTTGGATTAGGAATCTCACTACTTTGCTATGTTGTATTTTACCGATATAAAGACCAAAAATGGTTTAATTTTCGGTTATTTGCAAAAAAATGAGGGGTTAGATGCATTTTTTTGCAAAAAAATTTGGTCATATCAAAAAAAAGCAGTACCTTTGCACCCGCTTTTGAGATTTAAGGCATTTCGGGCGTTTAGCTCAGCTGGTTTAGAGCATCTGCCTTACAAGCAGAGGGTCTGCGGTTCGAATCCGTAAACGCCCACAGAGACCTAAGGGTCTCTTTTTTTTTGTTTTTCCTTGCACATGTCATTTTTTTTTAGTAATTTTGCACCCGCAAAATTGTAAATTATGATAAGCTTTATTATTGCATTAGTTCTTTTGGTGGTAGGATTCTTCACCTATGGTGTGCTGGTGGAGCGTGTTTTCGGTATTGATTCGGAGCGCAAAACACCGGCATTAACCAAAACAGACGGCGTGGATTTTGTACCGATGAGTCCGTGGCGTATCTTCCTCGTTCAGTTCCTTAATATCGCCGGCCTTGGCCCGATCTTCGGTGCCATCATGGGTATATGCTTTGGTCCATCGGCATTCCTGTGGATTGTGTTCGGTACCATCTTTGCCGGCGGTGTACACGACTACTTGAGTGGTATGATGTCTATTCGCAAAGGAGGCGTCTCGTTGCCTGATATAATCGGCGAAGAGTTGGGAAACGGAGTAAAGGTGTTTATGCGCGTATTGAGTTTAGTGCTGCTTATTTTGCTTACCACCACATTTCTCTCCGGCCCTGCGACGCTGTTGCAAGAACTTGCAGGTTTAGGAACAATGCAGTTCGGCGAGCAGATGATTCCGATCGTATGGGTACTGATTATTTTCGGTTATTATGCATTAGCCACAGTACTGCCGGTGGATAAATTAATCGGTCGATTCTACCCAATTTTCGGCGCTATGTTGCTTTTCATGGGTCTTGGAATCATGGTTGTCATGCTTGGCTGGCATAGCAGCGAAATGCCGGAAGTGTTTGACGGATTGCAAAACCGCAAAACAGACGGTCTACCTTTGTTCCCGATGATGTTCGTCAGCATCGCTTGCGGCGCCATTTCCGGTTTCCATGGTACTCAAAGTCCCATTATGTCCCGCTGCTGTACCAACGAGCGGCAAGGACGATGGATCTTCTACGGTGCAATGGTGGCCGAAGGTATTCTGGCACTTATATGGGCAGCCGCGGCAGGAACATTCTTTGTCGACCCGGTAGAAGGAGGTACGGATCATATCGCCGGCTTGCAGGCCTTCCTGAGTGCGCCTAAAAATTCTCCGGCAACCGTGATTAAAGTTATCAGCAATAACTGGCTCGGTACAGTAGGCGGTATATTGGCCATTATCGGTGTGATCGCCGCCCCGATTACCAGCGGTGATACCGCCCTTCGTTCGGCACGTCTCATCGTGGCAGACTTCTTGCATTTAGATCAGCGTCCCATCCCGAAACGCCTTATCATCGCCATTCCGCTTTTCCTTTGTGTTTTCGGTATGGTGTTTGTCAATTTTGAAGTCGTTTGGCGATATTTCGCATGGACTAACCAGACTCTCGCCGTCTTCACACTCTGGGCCGGGACCGTTTGGTTGTATAAGAATGCTCGATACCGCTACGGCTATTTGATAGCCCTCATCCCTGCCCTGTTCATGACTATGGTCTGCAGCAGTTATATCTTCAT
This sequence comes from Paludibacteraceae bacterium, assembly GCA_017401985.1. Taxonomy (GTDB): domain Bacteria; phylum Bacteroidota; class Bacteroidia; order Bacteroidales; family Paludibacteraceae; genus Colicola. Next base: position 17,881 of record JAFPNK010000015.1, read on the forward strand.
CGCAAAAGAAGGACTCAACCTTGCGCCCGAGTTGCGATGGATTGGTTACGCCGTGGCTGGCGTCATCACGCTCGCTTGTTTGTGCGGATTCATGATCTGGGCTAAGAGAAATCAAAAATCATAAATCACGAATGATTAAATCTGCTCAATATATCATCTCCAATCCCGATGTAACATCGTGCCCGCAAAGCAGTTTGCCGGAGTACGCTTTCATCGGACGCAGTAATGTAGGCAAATCCAGCCTCATTAACATGCTTTGCCATAACCCTAAGCTGGCGAAGACCAGTCAGAAACCCGGCAAGACGCTGCTTATTAACCACTTTCTGATTAATAACGAGTGGCATCTGGTGGACCTTCCCGGTTATGGTTACGCCCAAGCGGGACAGAAACAGCGGGAAGCGCTCAAGCGGATGATTGAGCGGTACTGCCTGCTGCGCGATCAACTGGTGTGCCTGTTTGTGCTCATTGACTGCCGCCATGAACCGCAGAAGATTGATTTGGAGTTCATTAACTGGCTTGGAGAGAACGGCGTTCCCTTCGCTATCGTGTTCACCAAAGGCGATAAACTCGGCAAAGTGCGGCTCAAAGAGAATGTAGAAGCATATAAGACACGTCTGCTTGAAGAATGGGAAGAACTGCCGCCTGTCTTTGTCACCTCGTCCGAAACCGGTCTTGGTGGCGAAGAATTAACCAATTATATCGAGCAAATAAATCGAGATCTCGAGATTACGAGATCACGTGATCACGAATGACGAAGTTCCGTGCCATATTGCTCCTTTGTACACTGTACACCTTACACTGTGCACCCATATTCGCTCGCAACGCGCGCATCTACGGTTACGTGGTGGATCAGGACAATGTGGGTATTGAGTTGGCTAATGTGGTGGTCACCAGTACGGATTTTCCCATCGGCACCACCACCAACAAAAACGGCTATTACGAGCTGCTGTTGGAAGAAGCGGACACGGTGGTGCTGCATTTCTCGATGATCGGTTACACCGCTGTTCAGCAGCGTATTATCGACCTGCACGACGTGCTGAATATCAACGTACAACTGCTTACCGACGAGCAACTGCTTGAAGAAATAGAGGTACGCGGATTGCGTCGTACACAAGGCACAATGGACCAGATTGACGCCACAGCCACACGTATTATGCCGGATGCCACCGGAGGCTCCATTGAGAGCCTGCTAATCACGTTCGCCGGTGTCAGCCAAACGAACGAATTGAGTAGTCAGTACAATGTGCGCGGCGGGTCATTCGACGAGAACTCCGTCTATGTGAATGGCATAGAAGTACATCGTCCTCTGCTTATTCGCAGCGGGCAACAGGAAGGATTGTCATTTGTCAACCCCGAAATGGTGGAGAACGTACATTTCTCCGCCGGAGGTTACGGTGCGCAGTTTGGTGATAAAATGGCCTCCGTACTCGATATCACATATAAGCGACCGCAAGCGTTCGAAGCCAGCCTCAGCGCCAGTCTGTTAGGCGCGCAGGTCTATGTCGGGCTTGGAGACAGCACATGGTCCATGATGCACGGACTGCGCTATAAAACATCCAAATACATGCTTGGCGGACTCGCCACTTCCGGCAATTATCAGCCTACTTTTATTGACTATCAGACGTATATCACGTGGAAAGTGGCGCCTACATGGCAAATGAGTTTCTTAGGCAACGTTAGCCAGAATGACTACCGTTTCACACCGGATAGTTTGAGCGAGTCTTTCGGAGGACAGAATGCCAAGAACCTCTCTATCTATTATGACGGACAGGAAAAAGACCGTTTCCTTACGGCCTTTGCGGCCTTGAGTGCCGGAGGTAAAGTGAGTGATGAAGTGAAGTTATGTTTCGATCTGAGCGGTTTTTACACCAACGAACGGGAGAATTTCGATATCACCGGTCAATACGTGTTGTCTTATGCGCCTTCCGACGGGTCTTCATCGGGCAATCCCACCTCCGCACAGGTTGATCCTTCCGAAGGCCAGACGGACATGCTTGGAACCGGTATCTTCCATCAGCACGCCCGAAACAGTCTGGAAGCGGGAGTGATTACCCTCGCCCACCACGGTACGTGGCAGCATAATGACAATACGCTCCGATGGGGCGTGAGCGGGCAAGCGGAGCTGATTCGCGACCGCATTAACGAATGGGAATGGCGGGACTCTGCCGGTTATTCGCTGCCTAACGATGGTCACTCGATGGAACTGTACTATGCTATGCGAGGCGATAGCGCGATGATCTCAGCGCGCGTGCAAGCGTATGTGCAGAATGAGCATAAATGGAACACCAACTCCGGCCAATGGATCCTGACGGTAGGCGGACGATTGCAATGGTGGAGTTGGAATAACGAGATACTACCCTCTCCGCGTGCATCCGTGGAGTGGATTCCCGGATGGAAACGCGATGTATGCTTCCGTCTCGCCACCGGATTATACTACCAGGCACCGTTCTACAAGGAGCTGCGCGACACGGTCACCGATGCACTCGGCGTAACGCGTATACGGCTCAACCGTGACCTCAAAGCGCAGCGTTCCGTGCACGTGGTGCTCGGCAGCGATTATTACTTCCGCGCCTGGGGACGACCGTTCAAAATGACAGCAGAGGCGTACTACAAATATATCGATCGGATGGAGAGTTACACCGTGGATAACGTGCGTGTTCGCTATTCCGGTCAGAATGATTCGGAAGGCTATGCGGCCGGCTTGGACCTCAAACTGTATGGTGAACTGGTTCCGGGAGCCGATTCCTGGATATCCTTCTCCACTATGGTTGCAAGACAACGATTGATGGCGAAAGGCGAAGGGGTAACGGCAAATGAATGGATTCCGTCCCCGACTGAATCCCGATGGAACTTCTCCATGCTCTTCCAAGACTATCTGCCGCAGTTACCGCAGCTCAAGTTTCATCTTAAGATGCAGTTCTCAGAAGGTCAACCTTTCTATGCGCCGCGCAATAACCAATCATGGGGACGAATGCCGGCCTATAAACGCATAGACTTGGGTGCTACCTATGTCTTCAATGCTCAAACGGCCAAGTTCATGAGAGCACCAAGCGCCAAGCACGTGAAGGAGTGGGCGATTCAGTTTGAGGTGTTCAACCTCGTCGGTTGGAGGAACGTGAACTCCTATTTCTGGGTGGCTGATGCCTATGGCACAGAGTGGGCCAGTCCGAACTACCTCACGGGAAGAAGATATAACCTCAAACTGACCATTGACCTCCGTTAGGACGATTTTTTCGGGCAAATGCTTGTATAATCCAAAAAATTATCGTATCTTTGCACCAAATTTGCGAATAACATATATTACAAACAATCTATTAATCATTTAAAATCTTTTTTCTTATGAAAAAAACACTCTACTTTTTGATGCTGGGCGTGATTGCCGTGATGTTTGCCGGCTGTTCGCTCTTCACCTCTTCTAAATCGAACATCGAGTACATGCCTTGCCGTACGGAGAAGAACGCCGATTGGGGTTTTGTGGATGCCAAAGGTAATGTAGTATGTGCTGATATGTTCAAGTATCAGCCGAGTTACGTACGTGAAGGAGTCTTCGCTGTCGAGGAGTCCAATGATCTCTATGCGCTCTATGCGTTTGACGTGAAAAAACCGAAGATCCTCATTGAGGACATCAAGTACATCGGTTCACCGCGCAACGGAGTGCTGCCTATCTGCCGCAAAGATCACCGTATTGAAATTGTGAACACGAAGGGAGAAGTGAAGGTTACCTTGGATAAATTCCACCAGAAACCTATCGTTGCCTGCTGGTCCGCTTTCCGTCAAGGTTATCTGCCTATCAAGGCTGAAGACGGCAAATGGGGTCTGATTAACAAGCACGGCGAGTTGCTGCTCGACCTTGAGTATGACTTCGTTTATCCAATCACTCACAACTACATTGTAGTGGAGAAGAATGACGAATACCAGATGGTGAACGAGCACGGCGACAAGTACGAGCAATGGAAATCAGAAGACATTCGTAACATTGAAGAAGACTGCCTCTATGAGGAAGAACCGAACGACTACCTCGTTGTGGAGAAAGATGACCGTTACTGCATCTACAAAACCGACGGCGAACTGGTACTCAAATGCTCGGATCGCGTAAGAGAGATCACTCAAGTACGTCATAAATTCTTCGTTTACCGTGGCGAGGACGGTCTGGGTGTTATGAATTTTGACGGTGAGCGCATCATTAGCGACAAATATCTGTACATGCTTATCACCGACAATGGTTTCCTGGCACGCCGCGATATGCAGCACGACTGCGAACTGCTCAACAAGAAAGGCGAGATGGTTCGTAAAATCGACACCTACAAACCGATTATTGTTTACTTCGGCTTCGGTAACGTGGGACATGACGGACAAGACATCTTCATGCTGAACGACAAGTATGAGGCTACTCACAAGAATCCGCTGTACTCCATTGGTAACGACAACTACTCGAGTTACATTCATTCAGACTTCCTGGATGTCGCTTATCTGGTGGAGTCGCTGGTTACCGCCCAATCGGACAAACTGTACGACTGGGGACTGGACTTCGGTGTTAAAGTGGGCGAGAACGACTTCCTCCAGGAGCAGAGCATCGATGATTACAACTACGATTATCTGAAAATCTCCTACGCAAGCGCACCGCTGTATGACATCGACCTGTTCATCCATTTCGACCGCACCTCGTTCGAATCTGTTTACAAGAACGTACAGGTTCAACGCTGGAGCTACTACTACGGCTATTACTATGACACCGAGCGTCGTTTTGACCACTATGAGAAGAACAACGAAGCTGCTATCGAGTCGTATGAGTTCCAAATCACCGTTCCGTCTGACAAGCAGGCCAACTTCATGAATGCGTTGTGCGATGCATTGGAGGCTAAATACACCCAATCGTCCCGCGAGGCTACTTACGCTAAGTACGTTGGTTCTTGTATCTATGAAGTGAAGAAGTCCGGACGTAATGTTGTCTTCACCATCAAAAAATAAGCTACGTTGAGCCAGACCGAAGAAACAACTCCGATGATGCGGCAGTTCCGCGACATCAAAGCGCAGTATCCGGATGCGATGCTGCTCTTCCGTTGCGGTGATTTCTACGAGACCTATGCCGAGGACGCAGTGCGTGCCAGCAAGATACTCAACATCACGCTCACGCACCGCTCCAACGGCGGTAGTAGTGCCGCACAGGCACTGGAGATGGCGGGATTCCCGTTCCATGCGCTGGACACCTATCTGCCCAAACTGGTGCGGGCAGGGCTGCGCGTGGCTATCTGTGACCAACTCGAGGATCCTAAACTGACCAAGAAACTGGTTAAACGGGGTGTGACTGAACTTGTCACACCCGGAGTTAGTTATTCGGACACAACACTTACCCAAAAAGAGAACAACTGGGTCGCTTGCATCCATTTTGACAAGCACCAGACAGGCGTAGCCTTTTTGGATATATCCACCGGTGAGTTCCTTGCCGGGCAAGGAGACAATGATTATATCGACAAGCTGCTGACGAACTTCGCGCCCAAAGAGGTGCTCTACGTTCGCGGACGCAAAGCCGATTTGGAGAACCTGCTCGGATCTAAGTTTTTCACCTTCGAACTGGAGGACTGGATGCTCGTTGAATCGACCGCACGCGAGCGGTTGTGCAAACTATGGGGTGTCAGTTCGCTCAAGGGCTTTGGACTGGATAAGATGCCGGCAGGTGTGACGGCGGCGGGAGGTATTCTCATGTACCTCGACATGACGCAGCACCTGCAGACCGGACACATTCAGCATCTGAGCCGTATCGAGGAAGATAAATACGTATGGTTGGACCGTTTCACCATTCGCAATCTGGAACTGGTAGGCGGTCAGACGGAAGAAAGCCGCACGCTGTATGACATCATCGACCGAACCATCACTCCGATGGGCGGACGACTGTTGCACCGATGGATGGCATTCCCGCTCAAGGAGGTTCGTCCCATCCGCAACCGACAGACGGTGGTGGAACATCTGTTCAAGCAACCAGAGGCTCGCGAGCAACTCCGCGAAGCGCTGACACAAGTGGGCGACCTGGAGCGTATAGTCAGCAAAGTGTCCACCGGACGTATCGGACCGCGAGAGATGGTACAGTTGGGTCGCGCACTCAAGGCGGCTAAGCCGATCAAAGAGATATGCGAAGCCGCACGGGACAACTCCTATCTGTCCCTGTTGGGCGAACAACTCGATCCATGCTCCGAGATGCGGTGCCGCATTGAGCGGGAGATAGTACCCGACCCGCCTATCGCACAAGGACGACCGAACATCATCGCACGCGGCGTGGATACCGAACTGGATGAACTGCGTGCTATCCAATCGGACGGCAAAGATTACCTGCTGCAGATTCAGCAACGAGAGATAGAGCGAACCGGCATTCAGAGCCTTAAGATAGGTTTTAATAACGTGTTCGGTTATTACCTTGAGGTACGCAACACCTACAAAGAGCAAGTACCGCCTGAGTGGATCCGCAAACAGACACTCGTCAATGCAGAGCGATATATCACCGAGGAACTCAAGACCTACGAACAGAAGATCACCACGGCGGAAGAACGCACCCAGATTATCGAGAACCGGATTTATCAGGAACTGATGCTGGCGCTAAGCGAATGGGTTCCGCAGATGCAGTTGAATGCCAATGTGCTGGCACAACTGGACTGTTTACTCTCGTTCGCCACGGTCGCTGCCGAGTATCGATACGTCTGTCCGGACGTGAACGACGGGCTGGTCATTGATATACGCCAGGGACGGCACCCCGTTATAGAGCAACAACTGCCGCCCGGCGAGCAATACATAGCCAATGATGTGCTGCTGGATAACAACGGACAGCAGATTATCATCATCACCGGTCCGAACATGGCCGGTAAATCTGCCCTACTCCGCCAAACGGCGCTTATCGTGTTGCTGGCTCAGATGGGTTCGTTCGTGCCCGCAGAGAGTGCTGCCATCGGAATAGTGGATAAGATCTTCACCCGCGTCGGAGCGTCCGATAACATCTCGCTGGGCGAATCCACCTTCATGGTCGAGATGAACGAAGCAGCCTCTATCCTCAATAACCTGTCCGAACGCAGCTTAGTCCTTTTTGACGAATTAGGCCGCGGCACGAGCACCTACGACGGCATCTCCATCGCTTGGGCTATCGTCGAATACATCCACGAACATAGAGGACACGCCAAAACACTCTTTGCGACCCACTACCACGAACTGAACGAGATGGAGAAGACCTTCGATCGCATCCGCAATTACAATGTATCGGTGCGCGAAGTGAACGGCAAAGTTATCTTCCTGCGCAAACTGGTTCGCGGCGGAAGTGAGCACAGTTTCGGTATCCATGTGGCCAAACTGGCAGGCATGCCGGCCTCTATCGTGGAGCGCGCTAACCAGATACTGGCGGACCTTGAGCGGGCTGCCAAAGACGGCTCCATCGCCAAACCGACTGAACATATCGGTGAAAGCCGCGAAGGATTGCAATTATCCTTCTTCCAACTGGACGACCCGGTACTCGAGCAGATACGGGAGGAAGTGACGACACTTGATATCAATAATCTAACGCCGCTGGAGGCGCTTAACAAACTATCGGAGATCAAACGTCTCGTGGGAGGAAAATAACATGAAGGAGAAACGATTAAAGAAGAGATACTTTCTTCGGCTGTTCCTGGCCATTCTAAGCATCATGATGCTCGGCATCGCCGGCATCGCAATGAAACATTACTACCGTCTGGAAATCAGCAACTTCGAATCCAAAGACGGCGAAGCGCACGGGTATCACATCTACCCTGGCACATCCATCGAACAGGTTCTTGTGATGATGGAGGAGGATTATGATATCGGAAGCCGTCAGGACGTGATGCTGCACGCGCGGTTGCTGCATTTCAATTATCCCGAACCGGGCTACTATGAGTTCGAATCCCAACTCGGTAACCGCTCGCTGATTGAGCGGCTTAAGATAGGCGATCAGACTCCTATTCGCATCACCTGGAACAATGCCATACGCACGCGGGAACAACTGGCAGGACAAGTGTCTTCCAACCTGATGATGGATAGCGTCACGCTGCTGCAATATCTGGAGGACGAAGCGTTCCTTGAGCAATACGGGATGAACAAAGAGACCAGTCGCTGCCTCTTTATTCCGAACACCTACGAGGTCTATTGGACCATCACACCGGAACAACTGTTCGAACGCATGGACAGAGAATTCAACACTTTCTGGAACCTCGACAGACGCGACAAAGCCGAAGCGGAAGGCCTCACTCCGGTAGAGGTGATGATTCTCGCCTCTATCATCGAAGGGGAGAGTCGCAACAAGCAGGAACTGCCCATCATCGCCAGTCTGTACCTCAATCGTGTTCATAAAGGGATGCTGCTTCAGGCCTGCCCTACTGTCATCTATGCGGTAGGCGATTTCAAGATCCGTCGCGTGCTCTATTCGCACCTTAAGACCGATTCGCCGTACAACACCTATATCTATCGCGGCCTGCCTCCCGGACCGATCCGCTGTCCCAGTCCGCAAGCGATTGACTATGTGCTTAATGCGCCTAAGACGAACTACCTCTATATGTGCGCCAATCCTGAACTGAACGGCACGCATATCTTCTCTTCGTCGTTCAATGCACATATCAACGCGGCCAACGAGTATCACGCTATGATGGATACACTTCGCTAATATGATTTGGGATAACAACGAAGATATACGGCTCATCACGTGCGCCAACGACAAACGCACCATTCAGCGCCATCTTAACGATTGTCGCGAGGAACGACGTCCTTATGTGTTCGTCACTTCTACGATGAACATCAAACCGCTCAGGCGGTTGCTCGTGCCGGTATCGATGCTGGAAGAAGAGACCTACAAAGCGGAGATATGCACCTACCTGGCTCGCAAAACCGGCGCGCATATCATTCTGCTCCAGGCTAACGATTACGGTTCGCACGCCAAACAGAATGTCAACCGCATCATCTCGCATATCGAGAAAATCAACGAGCGCTTGAAATCAGAAACGAGCAATGAATGTACATCCATCACCTATGAAGTGGTTCTGGCGCGCAAAGACAGCTTCAAACTGATACAAGAAGCCTCCGAGCGGCAACGCGATTTCCAGCACGATTTGCTTATCCTTACTGCCAGCCGCGATTACGGATTGGATGACATTTTGTTCGGTCCTCCGGAACGCAAAGCGATACAACATGCTTTGGTGCCTGTCATGTTGGTCAACCCAAGAGAAGATTTGTTCTCATTATGCGACTAATAGTGACATTTTGCAAACTAAAAATTGCATTTTGAAGAAAAATAACACTTTTTTGTAAAAATATTTGGTCATATGCCGGAAAAGCAGTACTTTTGCATCGTGTTTTTCATGGTATTAGATTTAAGGTTAAATGAAAAGATTGGGTTGTCGTGAGACAACCTTCTTTTTTTTTCTTTTGTCGCTAACTTGCTTAGCGAGAAAAGTGAAAGAAGTACAACCTTCTTTTTTGCACAAATTTTTGGGTCTATTTTATTTTTTTTGAAGAAAAATGCAAAAATATTTGCGTATGTAAAAAAAAAGCAGTACCTTTGCACCCGCTTTTGCTAAAAAAATAAAAATTTAGGCGAAGCCCAGCGACTAAATCGAAATGCTAGCGTAAGCGATATTTCGATTTAAGAGGAGGAAGTGCGGCAATTATACGAGTCGTGTAACGACGAAGTCATTGTAAGCCACTTCCGACGAGGAGAGGTGGGTGAGTGGCTTAAACCAACAGTTTGCTAAACTGTCGTACGGGTAACTGTACCGGGGGTTCGAATCCCCCCTTCTCCGCAAACGAAAAAACGATTTGTCTGTCTGAGTTTACTCAAGCAAGCAAATCGTTTTTTTGTTTGTACAGGATGCTATCAGCAGACTGTGGGTGATTACGAAGAAATCCCCCCTTCTCCGCAAAAATAATAATAGGAACCGTTAAGGCTCCTATTTTTTTATGTATTATTTGCACATGTCAAAAAAAAGCAGTACCTTTGCAGCCGCAAAGGTGTTGTGAGAATGGCAAAGGACGAAGGTCATATAGAAGTAATCGGAGCGAGGGTACATAACCTGAAGAATATCAGTGTCTCTATACCCCGCAAAAAACTGACGGTGATAACGGGCTTGAGCGGCTCGGGTAAGTCCTCGTTGGCTTTCGATACGATTTTTGCGGAAGGACAACGCCGTTACATGGAGACGTTCTCGTCTTATGCACGCGGGTTCATCGGACAGATGCAGCGGCCGGATGTAGATAAGATCACCGGTCTTAGCCCCGTCATTTCCATTGACCAGAAGACCACGAGCAAGAATCCCCGTTCGACCGTAGGCACCATCACCGAGGTATATGACTTCATGCGTCTGCTGTTCGCTCGCGCGGGCGTGGCGCATTCGTACAACACCGGCAAACCGATGATCAAGTTCACCGACGAACAGATTATCCAACTCATTCGGCAGGAATACGCAGGCAAAAAGATTCTACTGTTAGCCCCTCTGGTAAACGCACGCAAAGGTCATTACAAAGAGCTATTTGAGACGCTACGCAAGAAAGGATTCGTGCACGTGCGCATAGACGGCGAGGTGCAGGAACTGGTAGCGGGCATGAAAGTGGACCGGTATAAGGTGCATAGCATCGAAGTGGTGGTGGACCGAATAAAGGTGAAAGGCGAAAGGCTGACGGATGAAGGAGCGGAGGAGGATCTGCGCCGCATGCGCCGGTCTGTAGATGCGGCGATGACGCAAGGAAACGGCATCATGATGATAGCCGAGGCGAATGGCGAAGCGATGGAGGCGAATGTGCGCTTTTTCAGTCGTCATCTGATGTGTCCGGAGACGGGATTGAGTTATCAGGAACCGGCACCGCACACGTTCTCGTTCAACAGCCCATCCGGTTGGTGCCCCTGCTGCAAAGGACTCGGCAGAGTGAAGAGTGAAGCGTTAAAAGACAATAATGAAGAGATTGATGACGCTATCAGACAGGAGAACTGGTGGGAGTTGTTAACGAGTGAAGGGAACGACTTAACGAATGAGGAGGAGGATGAGGACAAAGAGGAGTGGATTGTTTGCCCCGAATGCCAGGGTAAACGCCTGAGCAAGGAGGCGCTGAGTTACAAATTAGGCGAATACACGATCTCCGACTTGTCGGAAATGGATATAGACGAGCTGCTTGTAACGCTGAACGAGTTAACAAGTGAACGCGAGAACGGGTTATCGGAGAAGCAACGTGCCATCGCAGAGCCTATTTTGAAGGAGATATGTGCACGATTGCGGTTCATGCAATCGGTGGGATTGAGTTATCTGAGTCTGAATCGAAGCAGCGAGAGTCTGTCCGGCGGAGAGAGCCAGCGTATCCGCTTGGCCACCCAGATAGGCAGCCGCCTGGTGAATGTGCTGTATATATTGGACGAGCCGTCCATCGGTTTGCATCAACGTGATAACCAACGTCTGATTCGCAGTCTGAAAGAACTGCGCGACATGAACAACTCGGTGATCGTGGTTGAACACGACGAGCAGATCATGCGCGAGGCGGATTGGATAGTGGATATCGGTCCCAAAGCCGGCCGATTAGGCGGCAAAGTGCTTTTCAGCGGTACGCCGAGCGATCTGTTAAAAACAGATACACTGACCGCGCAGTATCTGAAAGGAGATCGGACCGTGACTGACGTCACGGAAAGAACAAAGACCGCTGCACTGAAAGACGAACGATTCATCACGCTCAGCGGCTGCACAGGTAATAACCTGAAGGATGTGACGGTGCAGATTCCGGTTGGACGAATGGTTTGTGTGACCGGCGTGAGTGGCAGCGGCAAGAGTTCGCTCATCAACCAGACGCTCTACCCTATTCTCTCGCAACGTTTCTACCGCAGCAAAACCGAACCGCTGCCATACCAAAGCATCACCGGCATAGAGCATATAGACAAGGTGATTAACGTGGATCAGTCGCCTATCGGCCGCACTCCGCGCAGCAACCCTGCCACCTATACCAACGTCTTCACCGACATTCGCGAACTGTTCGCACAACTGCCGGAATCGAAGATTCGCGGATGGAAAGCCGGCCGGTTCTCGTTCAACGCCAAAGGCGGACGGTGCGAGGAATGTATGGGAAACGGATACAAGACGATTCAGATGCATTTTATGCCGGATGTCTATGTGCCCTGTGAAGTGTGCGGCAGTCAGCGCTACAACCGCGAGACGCTCGAGGTGCGATGGAAAGGCAAAACGATTGCCGACGTGCTGGAGATGACGGTCAACCAAGCCGTGGAGTTCTTCGAACCGCAACCGAAAATACTACGCAAGATAAAGACCATACAAGACGTCGGTTTGGGGTACATCAAACTCGGTCAATCGTCCACCAGCCTCTCCGGCGGTGAGAGCCAGCGTATCAAACTGGCCACCGAACTATCCCGTCCGTCCACCGGAAAAACGCTGTATATACTGGACGAACCGACAACCGGTCTGCATTTTGAAGACATCCGTGTGCTCATCAGCGTCTTGAGACGTCTGGTGGACAAAGGCAATACGGTCGTGATCATTGAGCACAACACGGATGTGATTCGTGCGTGCGATTGGATTATCGATATGGGTCCCGAAGGAGGACGCGGCGGCGGCCGGAAAATAGCGGAAGGAACCGTAGAAGACATTCGTAACAACCCCAATAGCATAACTGGCAGATATATATGATTACCAATCCCTTTGCCATATTCGCACTGATACTGGCAGCGATATTATTAGTGCCGATGGTGTGCCGCAAGATTCGGATCCCGAGTATTGTGGGCTTCATCGTGGTCGGTATTATGGCGGGTACACACGGCTTCGGCTGGTTAGGCGGTGTCGAGACTATCCAGACGCTGGGCAAGATCGGTATGCTGTATATCATGTTGCAAGCGGGTATCGAGGTGGATGTCAATGATTTCCGTCAGCAGCGTTCACGCTCCGTGCTATACGGTTTATATTCGTTTCTTGTCCCGTTCGTTTTAGGCATAGGCACCAGTCTGCTGCTGGGCTTTAGCTGGACGACGAGCATCCTGATGGGTGCTATGTACGGCAGTCACACGCTGATGACCTACCCGATCGTGAGCCGATACGGCGTACAGAAGAACGCAGCGGTGAACATTGCGATTGGAGGTTCGATGCTCACTATCACCTTATCGCTGTTAGTGCTTGCCTTCCTCAAAGCCAATCCGGAAGGCACATGGTCTGTGATCGGGCGTATCGTTGTGACATTAGGCGTGATTACCCTTGTCTTCCCCTGGCTGGCGCAGCAGTTCTTCAAGCGCTGGTCGGATGCCACAAGCGGATTTCTGATCGTAATGACGATGATGGTTGTATCGGCCTGGTTAGCTGACTGGAGCGGTCTGGAGGGCATCTTAGGCGCCTTCATCTGCGGCGTTTCGCTCAACCGGCTGGTGCCCAATCTCAGTCCGGTGATGCAGCGCATCAATTTTGTGGGAAACAACCTGTTCGTACCGCTCTTCCTGATCGGCGTGGGCATGATGATTGACGTGACAGTGATGTGGAGCGATTGGAAGACCATCATTATCGCCCTTGTGATGATAGCCACCAAGTTGTCCGGCAAATGGCTGGCAGCGTGGTTAGCGCAAGTCAGTTTCGGTCTGCAAACGGCAGAGCGGCAGTTGATTTTCGGTCTGACGCACGCCACGGCAGCCGGCACATTGGCCATCGTGACAATCGGTTTCCAGACAGGAGTGTTCGATAATGTGATTCTCAACGCCACCGTGCTGATGATACTGGTGCTGTGCACCTCGTCTTCGTTCATTACCGAATACGCCGCCAAGCGCTTGGCGCTGCAAGAAGAAGCACGGTTAGAAGCCGACAAAACGAACAACAGCTGGCTGATGATGACCGTGGCGGAGAACAGGCATTACGAATTGGAGGAACTGAGCGAACTGAGCGAGTTGCACGAACCGGAGTTCGCCAGCGAGAGTGACTGGTCCGAAGCGACACAGCTGATTAACAGCCACAGCAAAGCGGCTATCATCTATCACCCCACCCAACCCATCAACACCATCAACCGCCTGCTGGTTGCTGTGCCGCGCTATGCGGAGAAAGAGCATGATTTTATTTCCTGCTTCGGTCTGGTACGCCGTTTGAGCAGCCAATTAGGCGCGAAGGTGGTCTTCTTCACCAACGTGGATACGCAGCGCGCACTGCAGGCTTTCTGCCGCCGCAAAGGCAAATATCTCAGAGCCTCGTACCGCGAGATGGAAGACTGGGAAGATGTATTGATGATCGCCAAACAGATGGCGCCGGATGATCTGATTGTGCTGATTAACGCACGCCCTTCTACCCCATCCTACAACCCGCTTTTCGAGCAGGTACCTAAGATGGTAAGCCGATTCTTCAGTTCACACAGTTATATGATTGTGTATCCCGAGCAAGAGACCGGTGCTGCCGTGCCGGACATCCTGTCAGGCGACCAGCCGCAGGCGTCCAAGACATGGAGCATCGTATCCGCCATCAAGATAGCCGTGCTGCGGATACTGGAGAAAATACAAAGGAGATGATTACGCTTTGGGGCGTATCTTTTCCACAAAAAGCACCCACAGCCCGAACATAAGGCCGTAGAACAGGTACTTGAAGATATAATCGTGCAGTATCGGGAACCAGTCCGGATGATACTCAATGAAAAGCGAGATCAGGAAGATACGCAGTATATTGAACAAGTAGCAGCACAGCCACCCGAGCGGGATGTACCACAACTTATGCAGCCATAGCCGGCTGCATTTTTGGTTTTCTTCGCCTGCCTGACGTACCGTCAGCATCAGACAAAGCCAAATAAAACTCTGTTTGAGTCCCGTGCAACCCCAAATGATAGACGTTCCGCTGCCTGAATCGAAACGAATGGTATGCGTTTGCGGAAGAAAAGTGACCGTGTCGCGACATAAACTCAGCAACCAATAAACCACCGAGGCTATATGGCTCGCCATCAACTCAAAAGGCGCCGTTACATCCAGTCCGAACCAAGTGACCGCAGCGCCGTTCTCGTCGCCTACCATCGTCCATTTCCAGAAGTAATTAGCCACCATCAGCGTCACCATAAAAATGATGACATCCATATACGGCTCAAAGGATTGTTTTAGCGAACGGAACTTCATCGATAGCACAGAAATCTTGATCCAGATACTTGAAATACCCCGCCTGGCACACCATGGCTGCATTATCTGTAGTGAACGAGAACGGAGGGATAAAGACCGTACGGTGATAGCGCTGCCCATAGTCAATGAACGCCTGCCTTAATGCGCTGTTGGCACTCACGCCTCCGGCCACTGCCACTTGTCGTATATCCAAGTCCTGCGCCGCTTTCTTCAGTTTGCGCATCAGTATATCCACCACCGTTGTTTGCAGCGAAGCGCACATGTCTTCGCGCAAGTTAGGTATTCGCTCTGCCAACTCGTCTATCGTCTCCACGCCGTGCTCTTTGAGCAGGTCACGAAGCGTATAGAGGAACGAGGTCTTGAGACCGGAGAACGAATAATCATATCCGGCTATGTTCGGTCGGGCAAAGGCATACTTGTTCGGGTTGCCCAACTTGGCCAGTTTATCGATCCACGGGCCGCCCGGATAAGGCAGG
This sequence comes from Paludibacteraceae bacterium, assembly GCA_017401985.1. Taxonomy (GTDB): domain Bacteria; phylum Bacteroidota; class Bacteroidia; order Bacteroidales; family Paludibacteraceae; genus Colicola. Next base: position 33,451 of record JAFPNK010000015.1, read on the forward strand.
CCTAACACTTTGGCACACTTGTCGAACGCTTCTCCCGCCGCGTCATCAATCGTCTGACCGATGATCTCCATATCATTATACGCGCGCACGAGCACAATCTGGCTGTTGCCTCCGGATACCAGCAGGCAGAGGAACGGGAACGACGGATGCGGAAGCCCCGTGCCGTCCTCCACAAAATGCGCCAACACGTGTCCCTGCAAATGGTTCACATCAATCAGCGGCACGTTGAGCGCCAGCGCCAGGCCTTTGGCAAACGAAGTACCGACCAGCAACGAGCCCAACAGACCAGGCCCGCGCGTGAAAGCAATCGCAGAGATCTCCTCTTTGGTCACTCCGGCACGCTTGAGCGCCGTATCTACCACCGGCAATATGTTCTGCTGATGGGCACGGCTCGCCAGTTCCGGCACTACCCCGCCGAACTCCTCATGCACTTTCTGGCTCGCAATCACATTACTGCGCAGCACACCGTCCACAATGACGGCAGACGAGGTGTCATCACAACTGGATTCGATAGCTAATATGACCGTTTTCTTATTCGCCATAATCAGATAGTATCAATAAAGAACTTCTGCTTGCGGTTGAACATCGCAACGCCGATAACCAGCAGCACTGCAATCACCCCGGCCGAGATGCCGAGAGCAGACCAATCGAACTGTATATTCTCCATTCCCGGAACATACTGATACGCCTGGCCGTACGCGCCGTATTTGAAACTCTCAATGATAGCCGTCATCGGATTGATGAGCATGATTTTATACAAAGTCGGGTTCGTCACCTGGCTGAGCGGATACACAATCGGCGTAGCGTACATCCACAGGGACACGAACACACCGAAGAAATTAGTCAAATCGCGATACTTAGTGGTGAGGGACGAGATGATGAGTCCGAGTCCCAAAGCCAGGCACTGAATCATCAGCAGCAGAACCGGGAAGAGCAGCAAGTACCAGGTCGGCAGCAAATGCAATCCGGGATTACCGAACGCATACATCAGATAGACGATCACGAACGTCAGCAACTGCAACGAGAAGCGGAACAGTTTGGAAACCACCACTGAAACAGGGGACACCAAACGCGGGAAATAGACCTTACCGAACAGGTTCGCATTGGTCTGGAACGTACCGGAAACGGCGGTCAGACACTCCGAGAAATACTCCCAAAGGCAGATACCGCTTAGGTAGAACACCGGCTGCGGGATACCTGTTTCGATACCGGCAATCTTATTGAACACCACGATGTACATGAACATCGTGAACAGCGGCGAGATGAAGTACCAGCCCATGCCGAAGATGGTCTGCTTGAACTGCACCGTGATATCGCGCTTGATAAACAGCCAGATAAGATATTTCTTCGCCCATAGCTCCCTCAGTCCTAAGCCTTTAGCAAAGGAGTCCGGAGAGATCTCTGTGGTCCAATATGTAGAATCAACTTTTGCCATTAACCATTCATCATTAACCATTCACCATTATCACACGGTGTCCATGAAGGACTTTTGCACTTTGTTAAACATGATCAGACCGAAGAAGAGCAGCACGAAGGTGATGAGCACGCTGTATCCGAGCCACCACCAGGAGAACTGACCTTCGCCGAGCAAGGAGAACTTGATCGCCTCCATCACCGGCGTCACCGGATTGAGCGACATAGCCAGATGCAACTTCTCGTTGGTCACCATACTCAGCGGATAGATCACCGGAGTGACATACACCCAAAGCGAGATGATTTTAGCCAACATGATCTGCAAGTCACGGTACTTGGTCGTCATGGAGGAGAAGATCATACCGAATCCTACTGCCATGAATGCCAGGATGGCCACAAACACCGGGAAAAGCACAATCTGCCACTGGATATCGAATTGATATTCGGCAGGCACCAACATCCACTCCTGCGGAGCCAGTTTGTAATAGGCGAAGAACGCTGCAAAAATGAGCAACTGAATACCGAACGTCAGCAGATTGGTCGTCACTGCCACCAGCGGCATGATGATTCGCGGGAAATAGACCTTACCGAAGATGTCGGCATTGGACACAAACGAATTGGAGGTCGCGCTCACACAGCTGGCAAAATAGCCCCAAACGGCTATTCCCAACAGATAAAACAACATAGGCGGTACGCCGTTCAAGTCATCACTGATACCCGCTATGCCGCCGAACACCGCCACATAGACGATGACGGACAACACCGGCGTGATGATGAACCACAGAGGACCCAGTATCGTTTGCTTGTACGCCGTGCGGAAATTACGCGCCACGAACAGCAGATACATGTCTCTGTACCGCCAAATCTCCTTCCAATCCACCGCAAGCAACTTATCCCGCGGCGTGATGGTCAAATCCCATTTATCTTCTTTCATGCTTCTACTTTGTTATCCTCCGGTTGTTCTTGCTCACCGGTAAAGCGGTTTTTCTTGCCGTACACCACAAAACGGTCCAGTGCTACGAGCACAGCCGGCAGCACGGTAAGCGTAAGGACGATTGCCATGAACGCACCTACAGCCACCGCGGCAACGATATTACTGATCATCAGATCGTCTATGAACAACGCCATCGCCCCCGGGCCGATAACCATGATCAGGCCGGATGTAAGAATCGTACGAATCGAACCCCGGTACGCCGCACAGACTGCGTCCACCTGGAGCATTGTCTTGCGGTTCTCGCGGTAGTAATTGGCGAACAGGATACCGTAGTCAATGGTCGCACCCATCAAGATAGCTTGCACAATGAGGTACGCCAGATACAGCATCTGTCCCGAAACCAGACCGGCTACCACCACATTGACATACACTGCCGACATCACCGTTACCACCAGTATCGTCGGAACGATGACCGAGCGGAAGGTAAGCGCCACTATCAGGAAAATAGACAAGATGGTCAGCAGCGTCACCACATTCATCTCATGGTCAAAACCGCCGCGCATCTCCGCGTACATCACCGATTCGCCTACGTAATAATGCTGGTGCGCCATACGGGCATCCGCCATAGCTGTCAGCGAATCCACGAACGCATACGTCTCCGGCGATTCTACCGGCAGAGTCGAGAGAACGACCAATAACGAATAGTTCTCTTTGCGCAGCATACCCAAACCGTCGGATATCTGCTCCTTGATATGCGTCGCCTGCGCACCGATAGTGTCCGGCAATATATCTGCCAAACGCTCATCATAAACCAGCGTGTCGCACAGGTACATCAGCAGCGGTTCAAAGCCCAGACGAAGCGTATCGCAATTCGAATGAACAGCTCCGTAATAATCGTACAGCAACGACATCTGTGCCGGAGTAATCGGATCGGCTTTCACATCCGACAGTTGCATCAATCGGTTCAGTTTGACTGACATCTGCTCCGCGGTATAGGTCTTGCCGCCGAAGACCAGTTCAGTGAACAACTGCGCCTGCAGATCGGCTTTGGTCGGTCCTTTATGCTTCGGCGTCACCGGCTCTTCTTCCACCGTCGTGGTGGCTATCACGGCACGCGTGGTGTCCGTGCTATGCAAGGAAGACTGAATGGCCGTGATGGAGTTCACTATCTCGGCCGGATTGAGTTCAGACGGTCTCTTGGCCACTACCTGCGGCTGCACCTTAGGCATCGGCGGATAAGCGATAGCCAATAACTCTTCGTCCGAGAAATTATCGATTCCGAATGCCCGCAAGAGGGTATTCAGATCCGACGGTGTCAGCGATGCATTCTTATCCGCTATATCCATCAGGTACGCGCGCATGGTCAATTGTGTACGCTGCTCATCGGAAATCATTCCCGCCAATCCCTGGCGTTTGAACAGGTCGTCCACTAACAGGTGCACGTATTGCAGCGGAGTCATCTTCTTCATTCCGTTCGGCGCATACCCATACACCAGACGGGTCTGGAAAGGAGTCGAACCGATGAACACGGCCATCTCACTCACCGACATTGGCAACCGGATAGCGGTGGTATCGGTCAGTTTTCGCATCTCCACCGAGATGGCGGAGGTCTGTCTGGCCGGCAGTTTCTCGAAGAACGGCACGACGGCAATACGACTGATCTTAACGGCCGGCACGCTCACGCTGTCTATTCCTGCCACAGGCGTAGGAGCGACTGTCAGCGGTTCAATACTCTCGCGCGGCAGCGCTACCGTGTCCTCCGCCTCGGAGTCCAGTACGGTAATCGGAATAATCGGCGTCACCGTAGTGGTCGGCCGAACCGGTGCCGGAGCGGATTCCACATCCAGCATCGACTGCAACGACTCAATCTGCGCCTTCATATCTTCGTCCAGATAGGACGAGAAAAGCGGATTGGTAGCCACGTTCGTATGCAGGAACCGCGCCAAGTCCGGGAAAGCCAATTCCGTTTCGACGGTGTCTTTGGACTCCATGTAATAGAGCAACCGCACCATCTCGGGATTGATCATCTCCATCGCCTCTTGCGGTACCGTGGTGCCTTCCGGCATAAAATCCTTAAAGTCCGTCAACAGCGAGCGCACGTGACGCGCCATCTCATCCGGTGTGAGCGGCTGACTCATCAGCGTCGGATACGAGATGACCGACTGAATACCCGGCTGCGCCATCAGTTGGTCGGCCAGCGAGTACACCGAATCCTCATCATGGGTCTCGTACACGAGCACAAACGGATTAGGAGACGGGAACACTTTCTCTATTTGCGACTCCGCTTCAGCAGAGAAGAAGATCGTTGTCTGACGGGAGAAATACCATGACGCAAAGAACAGCAGCACGGCCATGACGGCCATCGGCAACTTGTGCCGCGCTACGAAACGCGCCAATCCGTCCGTCGGAGGTACATACGCCGCCTTCGCCGTCTTATTGATCACACGGCGGAACAGCAGCATCAAGGCCGGCATCGCGGTGAACGTGCAAACCAACGAGCACAACACACCCTTGGCCAACACAACACCCATGTCGCTACCGATCTTCAGACGCATGAAGCAGAGCATCAGCAGACCGACGATGGTCGTCAAGGCCGAAGACAAGATAGACGGAGCCGCTTTGCGAAGCGCACGATTAGCAGCTAACACAGCCGTATCGCGATCCGTATTCTCATTCTGCTCCTGACGGTAACGGTTCAGCAGCACGATACAATAGTCCAGCGACAGCACCGCCTGCAGGATCGAACCGATAAAATTGGTGGTGATGGATACCGACGGCAAGAACGCATTCGTACCCATGTTCAGCACGATCGCCAAGCCTGCAGTCAATAAGACCACCACCGGTTCGAACCACGATTGCGCCATCACAAACAGCACAACCATGATCAGCACCGCCGCAAAAATCATCACCGATATAGGCGGCGTGGCGCCGTCCTGACTGGTCTCTACCACGCAGTTACCACCAAAACGGGTACTGATCTGCTTGCCTAACGCCTTCTGGTCCACTGATTTAGGAACATCCAAATCAAAGACCGTATGGGTGCTATCCGCTGAGTATCTGTACGTTACACCTTTCACATCAGGATAAGCATTCAGCAGTGTCCGGATACCCGGCACCTCATTCGGCTGCATGCCCTCGAACATCACATGGACATCCGTACCGGACATCTGAGCCGCAGAACCGAAATCGGTGGTGATAATCTCCAAACCGCTCTTCATCTGCGAGTCATCCGGCAGATATTTGGTCATGTCGGCATTGACGTTCACATGAAACATCATGATACCGGCACCGATGGTTAACCCTAATGTAACGAAAAATAATATGTAATGGAAACTCCGCTTCAAAGTCTTTCAACTTTAAAAATTCCCCATTTGCAGGAAAGCGACCTCTTTCGGCGTCAGGAAACGCCATTTGCCGCGACCTACATTCTTCTTCGTCAATCCGGCGAACGAAACACGGTCCAGATTAACCACCTTGTACCCTACTTTCTCGAAAATACGGCGTACCACGCGGTTCTGACCCGAGTGAATCTCCAGACCGATATGACGGCGATCCGTTTTCGGGAACTCCAATGCATCCGGAATAATACGCTCGTCGTCCAGCATCACACCGGCACGAACAATCGCCTCGTCCACTTCGTCCAACTCACGGTCCAAGGTGACGGCATAGATCTTCTTCTTATTGAATTTCGGATGCGTCAGCTTGGCTGCCAGGTCACCATCGTTGGTCAGCAGCAGCACACCGGTTGTGTTGCGGTCCAAACGACCAACCGGATAGATACGCTCCGGACATGCGTTACGAACGATATCAATCACCGTGTGACGCTCTTGCGGATCATCGGTGGTCGTAACGGTATTCTTGGGCTTGTTGAGCAGAATATACACCTTGCGTTCACGACGAACAGGCTGGTCGTGGAAACGGATATCATCC
>JAFPNK010000016.1 GCA_017401985.1 Paludibacteraceae bacterium
CCTTGATCCCAAGGAGCAAATCAAGGCTATGTTCGGGCTTTAATGTTTGGATGGCTTGCGCCCAATCTCGTGTAGACGCTTCTCCTTTTCTTCCATTAAAGCCCTCACTTTTTTTAGCAATGCTACCTCAGCACGCAGATACTCATTCTCGTAACGCAGACGCTCTAACTCTGTCTGCGGTTCCTGTTTCTTTGGACGTCCCATACCTTTACGACCTGTTCCTTGTGGCTTTATAGTGCGCAGAGCCTCATATCCGCCTTTGCGATATATGCGTATCCATGCCTTTAACGCACTTCTGGAGACTTGATGCGCTGCGCAAATTTTGTGCAAAGGTACACCTTTTTCCACAAATTCGCAAACAATTCTGCATTTTTCTGCGAAATCTGCACGTTTTACAGGATGTTTCTGCAATCCTGATACCCCTTCACGCTTATAGCGTAATAACCACACTCTAATTTCATCTCGATGGATACCTAGCATTTGCTGTACCGCAAGAGGCGAGTAGCCTTCTATGCATTTTTGTACAGCCAATAAACGTTCTTCAATTGAATGTTTCTTGTACATATAACAAACCCCAAAAGTTTTGTGTTCAACTTTTGGGGTTCATTACACATTTGGTGGCTGTTTTTTATTCGCGATACTCGGTAGGAGTCTTGCCTAAAGAGTTCTTGAAGCACGTAGCGAAATACTGTTGATTGGAGAATCCGCACGCATAAGCGATCTCTTTAATCGGAAGATCCGTTTGTTTAAGCAAGGAACAAGCGTGCTTGATACGCGCCTCTTGCAGGAAGTCTTTCGGGGAGAGGTTAAAGAGTTCGTGCATCTTGCGGTTCAGCGAAGAGCGGCTCATATGTACGGCATCCATCAGATCCTCAATGGTCACCTCGCTATTACTCATGTTTGCCTCCATGAAAGCAGTGAGCGTTTGCACGAATTGCTCATTTTGGCTCAGATAGCCGGCAACCATCACTTCGGGCACTTTATATGTGCCATTGGTCATGGTTGATTGGTCATTGGTCATTTGCGCCAAACGTTCCTGTATATCCAAATAGGCATCGAGTGCCTCCTGCCTTTTCTGCTTCAATTGCCTCATATGAAGGAGAATAACTGTGACGGTCAACAAGACTATCAGCGCAATAATCAAGATCACAGCACGTCCTATCGCGCTCTCCATAAAGGTGGGTTTCACCACAATCGTGAGGCGCCGCTCGTTATTCTGCCATTGTTGATACGAGTTTGTGGAGCACAACTCAAGGACATATTCTCCCGAATGCAGGTCGAGCATTTGCAAATCTGCCGTAGAAGTAGCAGCGCTCCACGGACCCGGAGACGCATCTTTCTTATAGAAGCGATAACAATAGAGCACAGCTCCGCAATTCCGATAATCAAGCGTGGAGAACCACACCCCAAAACTTCGCTCCTTTGGAGAGAGGACGATCTGTGTAATGGAATCGACTCCGTATTCCAAAGCTTCGTTACTCCGCTGAATAGCACTAATAGCGATGCGCACGGGCACTGTGTCGGGTTGCAAGTCCGCTTTGTCTAGTAGCAGCAAACCGTCATTCGGTGCAAACAAAACACGTCCGTCTTCCATTGTAACCGGAGGCACTTCGCCAAGTATCAGCCGCCTATCATCGGAATAATTAAAGAACGTACTACCATAATTGACTGGTCGCATCGTTCGGGTATTGAGCAAGCTCAAAGCGCTATTTCCCTGCAACAACAGCGTACTATCATTCCACGCCATCATCTCATAAACGATATCGCTTGCCAAGCCTTCCTTCATGGTCATGGTCTCAAAGTTCCATCTTCCCGCCTCTATATCCTCCATCTTGATACGATTCAGCCCTCCACCTTCTGTGCCTACATACAGTCTTCCGTCAAACTCAGCAAGACACATGACAGCATTGCTACTGAGGGATTGGGCATTACCCGCTTCCCGTTTATGGAGCGTAACGACCGTGTCTTGTATTTCCAGCAAACCGGCAGTTGAAGCCGCCCATAATGTTCCCTTCTCACTCATCAAAAGCCGGCGGATATACATATTCTCCGTGCCTGGCACTTGTTCAAACGAGCCCTTATTCAATCTCCACAAACCGAAGCCATATGTCGCCACCCATAAACGACCTTGCTTATCCGGCAAGATATCATAGGCATTGCGTACCTCGGGATGCGTTTTGCGTTTTTTACCATTCAACTCTATAAGCGTGCCGGGCTTTGTACCCAGCCAAATATGTCCGTTTTCCATCTCACGGATGCAGTAAACAGGAGCGCCGAAATCTTCTGTCCGGATGAGACGCAATGTACTGTCATAAACCGCCACATGATTGGAATATCGCTGCGCCGCCCAGATCTCGCCATTGGACATTCGCCTCATCGCTCGCACCTCTTCCTGCCCGATATGTTGTCCGCGGCTACGAATCGGCGTCGCGATATACAAACCATGGTCATCAATCAAGCAATGATTGCCGTCTTTATCCGTGTAGTCATAGCGGATATTGAGCAGCTGCAGATTGCCTAACTGCGTGTATTTCTCCTTGGGGATTATCTGGTTGGGGTTGTGCGAAGCGTATACACGTTTTTGCACCAGTTCTTTCTGCGCCTCGGGAAGGGTCTCGAAACGACACGTACGCGTGTTAAATAGGTATAGACTGTCCTCCACGAGACAGATAAGATGATTGTCCTCAGTCAATTCGATCCTGCGAAACTTGTCGCTCGGCGTGAGCAGACTGTCTCCGGCATTGGTTTTGAAGGTAACGAAACGCGTTCCATCAAAGCGGTTGAGTCCATTCCATGTGCTGACCCAGATCATACCGGTACTGTCCTGTACCACCAAAGAGGTGTGCCAATGACTCAAGCCGTTACGGTCATCAAAAAACTGCAATCGATATTCCGTCGCCTGCAAAGCGACCGAGAGCAGACACACTATGATGTATAAAAAACGACGCATAGATGTTAAAATTCGGTGCAAAGATACAGCATTTTTTTGAATTATGCAAGACTTATACATTTTTGGGCAATAATTGTACGTATAAATGCGCGAAAAGTAGTATCTTTGCAGCGTTTTTTGAAAATCGTTTAACCCAAATTGATGTATTTATGAAAAAATTTCTTTCTCTTTTGATGGTCGGCCTCATGAGTATCCTGACCATGAGCGCCACTAAGGTGCACACAATCGGTGACAGCACGATGGACGATTACCCTACTAATGTAGATAAGCGCGGCTGGGGTATGTACTTGGGCTCATTCTTTGACTCTCAGTATGTAACGGTTAATAACGCCGCTCACTCCGGTCGCGACACTCGTACGTTTTACACAGACGATTGGAGTACAGTCAAGAATCAGATGAACGCAGGAGACTATCTGATTATTCAGTTTGCGCATAATGACGAAGGAATGGTTACTCACGGATTGGATATGCTTGAGTATCGTGCCTACTGTCAAGCGCATGGCATCGAGGAGCCGGCAGCTACAGAGAAACGCGGTACCAACCCGCAGACCACTTATCGTGATATGCTTCGGACCTATATTGACGAGGCACGCGCAAAGAACGTCACTCCTATTCTTGTAGGTCCGATCTGCCGCGCGTATTTCACGACGTTTTCATATTCCTTTTCCGTGACTTTACGCGAGAGCAGCGGATGCGTTTTCATCTGCGGCATCGGCGTATACTGATTCATGATGCTGTA
>JAFPNK010000017.1 GCA_017401985.1 Paludibacteraceae bacterium
ACAATCTGCAATGTGTAGCCGATGCCGCCCGAAACCACGCCGCAGTACAAAATCGGAACGGCGGCAGACAGGATGCCTGCCCAATGCGGTGTTTCGATGCAGAATGCTATCCCGGCGGAAACAACCGCAGCCGTGGTAAACTGAAGGGCCGCCAGTTCAATGGGATTAGCCCGTTTTACGAAGTAATCGCAGCACAAAATATGACCGCTGAACATCAGCGCACAGATGCAGACCAGCATATCGCCAAGGGTCAGGCTGAAATCTTCCTTCACACAAAAATTACTGCTTTTGCAGAAAATGACCAAATAAAAATGTGGGAATTTGCAGTAGCGTAATCTGCTGATTTACAGGCGCAATAGCAAAAACGGATGTGGGAATTTGCTTGAGCACTATCCCTCAATAACTGCTAAAAGCAAATAATTACGTAGATTCTTACCTGTTGTGCCGAGTTTTTTTGCTGTATGGTCTTTTAACTTACCGACACTATTTAACGCATATGGTAGCATGTTTGCAATCTCCGCTCTACTCATATCCAATAGTACTAAAACGCATAAACGTACTTCCGTTTCATTTAACTGCTTTTTGCGCAAATCAGAAGCCAATCCATAGAACTGTTGATCAATGTTATTGCACAAGGAGTCATAATGTGTCCATTCCATTTCTGCAGTCAGATGGGGATTTCTACGCATCACTGCGCATTTACGTTTGATATCCTCTTCCATGCGTTCATGGTTCGTTTGATATCGCGCTGTCAGTTTCTTGTGCTTTTCTTGAATGTTAGACGCAGCTGATGTCAGGTGTTCCAACTGCTGTGAAAGGAGCAGGTGATGCTTGCGTTTACGAAAAATATAACAGAAAAGACATATTGCAACAATCATCAGGGTTGCGAGAATGGCATATAACCATCTCCAATCCTTTTTACGATTGAAGTCCTGCTCTAATATCAGTACTGCTTGAGACAACCTGCTTTGCTGAATCTCAATCAGTTTCTGCGTATCTGATCGGTCTGCAGCAGCTTCTCGAATTCCATCCTTATCTCGTTTTTCATCGTCATTGGTCAATATATATAACGCATTGTTTGCTTCATATAATTCACAAGTTTGAGACATTACCATATTGGCATACCAAGTAGCCGAGTCTTTTTCTCCCATATAGGAATAACATTTGGCTATAATGAGAGCAGAGAGTGTATTATTACAATTTTTCGCAGAGAAAACTTTTTGCGCATATTGAATGGCTGTCGGGTATTGTTTACACTTTACATATAATTCGGCGTATGTTAGAGCAGTGTATAATGGTAATTCCCCCATTGAAATAGTATCAATTATCTCCAATAGAGATATTGTTGCCATACTATCCTTTACGGTCGCCTTTTCAAATGCCATATGATACAATCCGTAGTAATACAACAAAGTGTCTCCGTTCCGCAGGTACATATCAGCGCAGTGCTCATACATATCGTATGCCAGCGAGAACTCACTCGCCATATGACACAGGTCGCCCATATTGCTGTAGGCGCGGCCTAATATATGGTAATCATCCGTTTGGGTATGCGTAGCGTTGATGAAGCACTCCATTGCTGCCACAGGATCGTCTTGGGCGCGCAACAGACGGCCGTAGTGGTAGCACGCGTGCGCATACTCGTCGGGATAAACGGAACGCCATGAATGAAGCGTGCTGTAGGCTTGCGCCAACTGCGCACTATCGGCATATGACTGTCCGGCCAGCCACAGACTGTCCGCTTGCTCCACGACCGATTGCGCCTCGCGGACGGAATGCGGCGTGCATGCGCATAAGCAGCATACGACCCCAACAAGAAATATGTGATGCCTCTGAAACATTTCCGAGTGCAAAGGTACTGCTTTTTTTGCATACATGCAAATTTTTAAAAGAAAAATAGTGTAAGGTGTAAAGTGTAAGGTGTAAAAAATAGAAAAAGCGCCCGTTTGGACGCCTTTTCTTATTGCAGATAGTATTATCGCTATCTTATCGCAAATAACTCTCCCATTTGGTGTTTCGCATATCGCCGGATTTGAGGAACTCCTCATGCATAGCGAACGCGAGCGAGAGGTTGTGTTGGGTCTGGCCGTGTTTCGCGTACTTGAGATAATCGCGTAGCATCTCTTTATATTCGGGAGCGACGCAGTTATTGATGATCTCCTCTGCACGTTGACGCGGACTCTTGCCACGCAGATCAGCTACACCTTGTTCGGTTACGAGCACCTTCACGGAGTGCTCGGAGTGATCGAGGTGTGTTACCATCGGCACGATAGACGAGATAGCGCCGTTCTTCGCCGTCGAAGCGGTGGTGAAGATAGAGATATAGGCATTACGAGCGAAATCGCCGCTACCGCCGATACCGTTCATCATCTTCGTTCCCGTGACGTGCGTCGAATTGATGTTACCGTAGATATCTGCTTCGAGCGCCGTGTTGATAGCAATCAGACCGAGTCGGCGGATGATTTCCGGGTTATTGGAAGTTTCCTGCGGACGGAGCAGCAGTTTGTCGCGGAAGAAATCCAAATCAGCCAACACCTCTGCCATCTTCGATTCCACGAGACGGAGCGAACAACCGGAAGCGAACTTACAGTGTCCCTCTTTGATAAGATCGACTACGGAGTCTTGAACGACTTCGGAGTACATCTCAAACGGCGGTATATGCGGGTTCTTACCGAGTTCACCGAGGACAGCGTTAGCCACGTTACCTACACCACTTTGAATCGGCAGGAAGGAAGCAGGAATACGTCCTTCGCGCATCTCTTTCTCGAGGAAGAGGGCTACGTTCTCACCTATCTTAGCCGTGATAGCATCTACAGGCGTGAAGGCCGGGATCTCGTTTGGACGATTGGTCTTCACAACAGCGGCAATCTTTGCGGGATCCACTTTGATGTGATCCGAGCCGCAGCGGTCAGAGGGTTTGTAGATAGGTATCTCCTTGCGGTAAGGCGGGTCAAGCGGTTCGTACAGATCGTGCATGCCGCGCATGGTAGCAGGGAACATCTCGTTGAGTTCGATGATGATTTTCTCCGCCTGGTTGCAGATAGTCGGCATGATACCGATACCGGCAGCCGGAACGATGGTACCATCCTCACCTACGTACGATGCCTCGATGATAGCGAACTTCGGTTTCGGAAGGAAACCGTACCGGATATCCTGCGCCATGTGGCTCAGGTGCATATCGAAGTAATGCGTACCTTCGGCGTTTATCTCCTCACGCATGGACTTGTTCGATTGGTAGGGCGTACGGAACTCGACTGCATGCGCACGAGCGAGTGCTCCGTCGCAACTGTCACCCATGGACGCACCGGTCTCCAGACCTACGCGGAAAGGCTTACCTTCAGCGTGCAGACGCTCAGCGCGTTGTGCGAGCGCAAAAGGAACTGCCTTGGGCACACCGGTGGCGGTAAAGCCACCCATGCCCAAGACGTCACCATGTTGTATCAATTCGGCGGCTTGCTCCGCGGACATAAAATTTAACATAAATTTTATTGTTTGAGGTAGTTTGAAGTTGTTTGAGCTTCGCTTGTTTGAAGTTGTTATTCTTTATATTTCCTTCCTTCAATATCTGATTTTTTGAGATAAAGGATCATATTGGTAATTTTTAAACCTAGTTTTTGAGTTTGCTCTGATAAAAAATCAAATTGTTCTTTAGAAATATATTCAATATCTAACGCACGATATAACTGACTTTTAACCTCTGCACATGAACCTTTAGATATAAATAGAAATTGAGTAAACTCTTTCTTGCCCTCTCTTTCAAATCCTTCTGCTATATTATCCATAATAGATCCTGCAGCAGCTCTAATTTGAGAACAAAAACGAATATCGCTCTTAAACTCACGTGTATCGGTAGTTAGATAAATATCTTTACATAAAGTGCGTGCTAATTGCCATATTTCCAAATCTTCAAATTTGCTTATTGTCATCTCAAACCCTCAAACTATTTCCAACAATCTCAAACCTTCAAACTAATTATTTATTCTGCTTTACCGTTAGAACCGAGCACGTTGATGATTTTGTGCTTGTACAGTTCCTCCATGAAGTCACGAGCTACGCCGCAGTATTTACGCGGATCGAACTCACCCGGTTTCTCGGTGAGGACTTTGCGAACAGCAGCGGTGAAGGCGAGACGGGAGTCGGAGTCGATGTTGATTTTGCAAACAGCGGACTTGGAAGCCTTGCGGAGTTGTTCCTCAGGAATACCTACTGCATCAGGCAGCTTGCCACCCATCGAGTTGATCATATCTACGTACTCTTGCGGTACAGAAGACGAGCCGTGGAGAACGATCGGGAAGCCCGGGAGTTGCTCCATGATAGCGTCGAGTACGTCAAATGCCAATGGAGGAGGAACGAGTTTGCCGGTCTTCGGGTCACGAGTACATTGCTCCGGAGTGAACTTATATGCACCGTGGCTGGTACCGATGGAGATAGCGAGGCTGTCGCAACCTGTACGAGTAGCGAAATCAACTACCTCTTCCGGCTTTGTATAGTGGCTGACAGCAGACGAAACCTCGTCCTCAACACCTGCCAATACACCGAGCTCAGCCTCAACGGTTACATCGTATTTGTGAGCGTACTCAACCACTTTCTTGGTGAGGGCGATGTTCTCTTCATACGGAAGAGACGAAGCGTCGATCATAACGCTGGAGAAACCGAAGTCCACACAGGATTTGCAGAGTTCGAAGCTGTCACCGTGGTCGAGGTGCAGGACGATCTGCGGATGCTCCCAACC
>JAFPNK010000018.1 GCA_017401985.1 Paludibacteraceae bacterium
CAACGCAGTTGGTTGACGCAATTAATGGTGACGGAGGTGTTTTTTACATCTGAAATAGTCAGTACGGGCTCTCCGGTCGAGTCGTCATACGGATCGGATAGATAATTAATCGTACCGTGGTCGCAGGAAGCGCTGAAGTTCTTCTTTACCCATCCGTTGATAGCTATACCTTGAATAGCCTGCTCCGCACTGATGGTCATGTTACCGCCCGCCAAACATGCGAAATAAGTAACACCCAGGTTGTTGTAACTATGCCCTGCCGGATAGGCAGAACCATACGATACGGAAATAGTGATACCTTGCTCCGTTATGGTATATGCTGTTTTGTCAATCACCTGGTCCGGAGCGGAGATGGTAACTGGCTCCTCAGCAGCCCGCAGAAGGCTGATACTTGCCATTATGGCAAGGCATAAACTCAATACTTTTTTCATACGCATTTTAAATCGTGGCTGCAAAGGTACTCAAAATAATTGACATACGCAAATATTTGGATATTTTTTTTCAAAAAATGCACGCGCGCTTGCACATGTGAAAAAATAATTGTATCTTTGCAGCCGGAATAGATTCTTTTGTTAACATATGAAACGTTTTGTATTTTTCGTTTGCTCGCTTGTAATGGCGCTTGCGGCTGGCGCGCAGCAGCACATGAGTTTTGTTGTACAGGGCGCCGAGGAGCGCTATAACCAGATTCGTATCGTCAACCGGACATCCGTAGCGGATTTCCGTTGCCGAGTGGTCAAATTGTCGGAAGATAACCAGATCCTTTCCGTTTATGGCGACTATGAACTTAATGGATACGATGATGCCGATTCGCACGTTGGCTGGGTAGAGCGCGGTGAAAAAGTGGGTGTCCAGATGCCTAACGATTTCGCCGTCCCCGTATCTGTCTCTGTGGAATATAAGGATTACCCCGTTTTTGATATCATCGTCATTTATATCGGCGATACGAATGGTGACAACTCCTATAGCGACACATTTTAGTACCTCTTTGCTATCTGCGAGTCGAGAGTGCATCGAAGAAATCTCGAGCCATTCTCGTATCCTGCACTACCTTATATATACATATATATGTATATATTCCGTGATTTTAGTAAATGTCTATAAAAATATCTTAAATATCGCCAACCAAAATTCTTATGAAAACATCATCTGAGTATCGTGCTGCGGCCTGGAAAGAGTGGCGTGCACAAATGAGTCAGTCTTCCATAATTATCTTACTATCTATGATAGTAGGAATGGTGTCAGTCAGCGCATTGTACGGTTCCTTCCTTTGGTATACAACAACCCATAGTATGGTAGCCGCTTCGATAACGCTCCTCATTGCCATTGCAGTGATTCTTACTGTGAGTCTGCTCAATTATTTTGTACCTGTCTGGTTCCTTACCTTGGTGCGCAAGCAGCAAAAATGGTACGAAGTGAGAACATCCTACGGCAGAGCATTGTTGACCGCGTGGGTTATTTTGCTTCCAACCGTTGTTCAGGAAGCGGTTAGTATGCCGATGAATATGACGAATGAACCGTCTGTCATTATGTCGCTTGTTTTCTTGGCCGTTATGCCGGCAGTAGTGCTGTTTATTATCTGGTGGACATACGCCATCGGCACTACGCTTCCGTTCCGTGTGCTGGACCATCCGGATCGATCTGTGTTCCAGGCTATTAAAGAGAATATACGGATGATGAACGGCTATAAATTCCAACTGTTCTGTGTGGATTTCATGATCATGATCTGGCCGATAGTGGGGTTATGCGTATTGCTGTTATTCATGGCCATTTGTATGGTCTTCGTGGTGCTATTGAATCCCGGTACGAACATGATTATCTGGCTCTCAATCGGCTTGGGTCTTGTTATGCTTCCGTTTGTTGTCGTTTACGGCTTCATCTTCGAACCGATGTTATACATCGCCCACGCGCAGTTCTATGATGATCTCCGCGCAGAAAAGGAACTAAACGACCGCTGAAAGAGTTTTACGTCAAGATAAAAATACAACATTATAATTATGCAAAACAAACTATTACGAGCATCGTTGCTCTGTGCAGTTATTTTCCTGTCTATCCGTGAGTTAGGCTTCTTGTTAAATGGATTGATAATTCGTGGTTTGAACTATTTTTTTGTGGATGCGGATGTCTACTCGTGGCATCACGTGTTCTGGGGGATGCAAGACGCGCTGTTTGGTGTCGAACAATTGTCTCTTTTGGTGGCAGGCCTCGTACTGATAATAGGTGCTTTTAAGAGTATTCCTGCCCTTATGGGAGGTATCTTTCTTTGCTCGTATAGTATGTTCGTAGACCTGCGAATGGTGAGCTATTATATTTTCCGTGAACCAGGAATGCAGGAAGTAGTAAGCGGCTTATATGCACAGTGGATTATTTGGCCGTTAATCGTCTTATTTGCGGCTGCGTTCATTTGCATAGCCTTGCACTATAAGAGTCAGGCGATGTTATGGCTCTCTGTAGGAATGATGCTTGTCCGAATGGTAATGCAGACGGCCGTCGTGGCAATGAATCATGGATGGATTGGTTATACGTGGTACTCGCTTATCACGGGCATCGTGGGAATCGTGCTGTTCGCGTTCCAGTTAGTAGTGCTCATCCTTTGGTTCCGCAAAGCAAAACAATAAAAGAAGAATATCGACTTTTATCCCAACAATGGAAAACATAGAACAAATAGTACGAATTATTAGGGATAGTCATCTTCCCTTACCGAATTTTACGTACCTATTGGACGAAGTAGACGTCTCTGTCAAAGAATATCATGAGAGATATATGCAAAAGGAGGCAGATGAACGTATTCTGCTAGCTATCGGCAAGGGTTCGTCTTTTTGGGAGATGATGAAATTCCAATTCTTTGAAGGCAATTATCCGGATTATAAATTGTGCATAACGGATAAGAATCTCTATGTTGACGAAAATAGTTATAACAATTATCTTCGCGTACCTTTAGCGGATATTCGTACAATCGCTTTAGGGCAAGAGAAGTGGAAAGGTAGTAGACATGGACCTCAATACAATGGTACGCAAGTGATTGTAAATGGGAAAGTAGAAGGAAGAGTGAGCGAGATTATTTATATGCCTATCGTTAGCGAAAACATGATACAGGTAACTATGCGAAAACATGAGGACCCCATTACATCGCGTTTTTATAAGTATCTCTTTGCGGCAATGTCTAACCGGTATACCTTGGATGAATTACGTGAAAAGTTAAGCGAATGGAAGAACGCCCCGAAAAAGCAGATAATTCCTTTAATAAAATTTAACGTATATTGGAAATACGTAGTTTTCTCCTTAGGTCTTGGACACCTCTTTACAATGTATAAAGTACAAAAGGCAATCACTCGGATAACGGCTCCAAAAGACGAAGAGAATAAAGTGAATTTCTGGTCGTCAGATATTATAAATTTTTTGAAAACATTGTTGTTGTGTATCATAACATTAGGTTTTTATTGGCCGAATTGTCGCAAGCAACTAGTCAAGCGGATTAACTATGAATTGGTTCGACGCAAATTAGAAACAGAGGAACCGGAGTATTCCGTTTGGAGTATGAAGCAGATTCTTAATAATATGGATCGCCTAATTGACCACTACAATCATAACGGATGAATACAAATTACAAATAACAAATTAATATCATGAAAAAATCAATTATTCTTATGCTATCGTTAGCATTGTTAGCTTGTACGAACAAGCAAATCCGGATGGAAGACGAATGCGTCTATACACCCGAAAAAACCACTTTCTCCTTCTGGTCCAATGAGGCGGAACAAATGGAGGTGCTCATCTATGATGAGACAGACAGCCAGATGGGCGAAACAATCAGCCTCCAAAAGGGCGAGAACGATTTCTGGACGGCAACCGTCAAGGGAGACCAAGCCGGTAAATATTATACCGTTCGCTCTTTCCGAAACGGCGAATGGGGATTAGAATCTCCGGGAATCTTTGCTAAGGCAGTTTCTGTTAACGGTCAATATGCAGCGATTATCGACCTGAAGGCAACCAACCCCGAAGGCTGGGAGAACGACGTTCGCCCTGCGATGCCCGACCCGACGGATATAGTGGTATATGAGACGCACGTTCGCGATTACACGATGGCTAATCCCGCTATAGAGCACAAAGGCAAATTCCTTGGCATGGCAGAAGAACCGTCCATTAAGCATCTTCAGGAACTCGGTATCACCCACCTGCAGATCCTGCCGATGTTTGACTACGGAAGCATTGATGAGACAACCTTGGAGAGGAACCGTTATAACTGGGGCTACGACCCTGTGAACTACAACGTTCCCGAAGGCGGTTATTCAACCAATCCTGCCGACCCCGCTTGCCGTATTCGCGAAGCGAAACAGATGATTCAAGCCCTTCACGCAGCCGGCATCCGCGTGGTTATGGACGTCGTTTATAACCACACCTATGATGCGAATGGTTGCGCGTTAGGTAGAGTAGTGCCGAACTATTTCTACCGCATGAACGAAGACGGCACTTTCGCCAACGGTTCGGGTTGCGGCAATGAGACTGCTTCCGACCACGAGATGATGCGTCAGTTCATGATCGAATCCGTTTGTTACTGGGCACGCGAATACCACATTGACGGTTTCCGCTTTGACCTCATGGGTATTCACGACCAGGAGACGATGAACGCTATCCGCGCTGCGCTCGATGAGATTGATCCGACGATCCTCACCTATGGTGAAGGTTGGGCAGCAATGAGTCCTGCCTATCCGTATGACTCGCTCGCAATGAAACGATGGACCTATAAGATGCCGCGCGTAGGTGCGTTTAGTGATGATATCCGTAATGCCCTTATCGGCAGCCCGTTTGATCATGAGCGCGGTTTCGCATCCGGTAATGCAGCTTGTAGAGAGGCGCTAATGAACGGTCTGATTGCCTGCCCTGAGTGGAGTGGGGAGCCTATGCAGCACGTGAGTTATATTACATGCCATGACAACTATTGTCTGCGCGATAGAATTGAAGTTTCTGCTTCTGAAGAAACCGAGGAGACCAAATTGCGCATGAACAAACTGGCGCAAACGGCGGTGTTGGTATCGCAGGGAATGACGTTTATCTACGGCGGTGAAGAACTGTTCCGCACCAAAATGGGTATTGACAACAGTTACCAGAGTCCGGATAGCATTAACATCATCCCTTGGGAGAACAAAGTGGCGTACGCTGACCTGTTCGATTACTACCGTCAGATGATTGCTATCCGTCGTGCGCACAAGGGCTTCCGTCTCGGCTCTGCTGAGGCTGTTGCTGCACACGTGGAGTTCCTGCCGTTGATGGAGAACGAAAACGAGCACCTCATTGTTTATCGTATCAAAGATCTCGAAGGTATCGACAATGCGAAGTCGCTTGTCGTGCTGCTGAACGGTGGTGCAGAGCAGGTAGAATTCCCGGTTCCGGAAGCTGACTACACCGTCCTTGCGCATGATGCACAAGCGGATGTGAACGGGTTGGGGCAGATATCCGCCGGTTGGGTGGTTGTAGAACCTTATTCCACTACTATTCTGGCAGAAAACTAAACGTAAAGCAATAAAAATGAACCAAAACGCAAAAAAGTAACTCAAATATTTGCATATGTCAAAAAAAAGTAGTACTTTTGCAGCGTGAAATGAATGAGGGGACCCCACAAAGGTCTCCTCATCGTATAGAAAGGTAGTTATGATGATTAACAAACAAGAACTGCAAGCTTGGATCGAAGAGTACCTGAGCGGTACCGATTATGAACTGATTACGCTCAATGTATCAGCCGGTAATGATATCCTTGTAGAGGTGGATCGCCTCGCCGGAGTGGATGTCGATTTCTGTGCGGAGCTGAATCACTATCTGGTGGAGAAGTTGGATGACCCGAATGGCCAACCGGGTGGCGATCCTATCGCCGACTACTCGTTGGAAGTAGGTTCTGTCAGTCTCACCGATCCGTTCAAGACGAAGATGCAGTACGAGAAGAACCTTGGACACGACGTTGAGGTGCTGGTGGATGGCAAGAAACTGCGCGGACAATTAGTAAGCGTTGATGAGGACACTTTCTCCGTCGATATCGAAGAGAAAGTGGCAGTGGAGGGAAAGAAACGCAAAGAGACGCAGATCGTTACTCACACCTGGCGCTACGACGAACCCAAATATGTGAAATATGATTTAAAATTTTAATAGAATGGCAAACGCAAAACAAGAGTCAATCAACTTGATTGACATTTTCTCTGAATTTAAAGACTTTAAACGTATTGACAAACAAACGTTTATCAACGTGCTGCAGGATTCGTTCCGTAGCGTGATTACCAAAATGTACGGTAATGCGGCGAACTACGACGTGATCGTGAACCCGGATAAGGGTGACTTGGAGATCTACCGTAACCGTCTGGTGATGGAGGATGACGATGTGGCGAATCCTGAGACGCAGATCGCCCTCAGCGATGCTCTGCTGCTCGATGACGAAGCAGAAGTAGGCGAGGAAGTAACGGACAAAGTGGACCTCAACTCCTTCGGTCGTCGTATGATCCTGAACCTCCGTCAGACCCTGGCTTCAAAGATCCTCGAGCTCCAGAAAGAGAGCCTCTACCTCAAGTACAAAGAGATGATCGGACAAGTAGTAACCGGCGAGTTGTATCAAGTATGGAAGAAAGAGATGATGCTGCTGGACGAAGAGGGTAACGAACTCTATTTGCCGAAGCAGAACCAGATCCCGACGGACTTCTACCGCAAGGGCGAGATCGTTCGCGCGGTGGTTGTGCAGGTGGATAACAAGAACCAGAACCCGAAGATCATCCTCTCTCGTACCGCTCCGCTGTTCCTGCAACGTCTGTTCGAGCAAGAGGTACCGGAGGTGAAAGAGGGACTGATTGCTATCAAGAAGATCGCTCGTATCCCGGGTGAGCGCGCTAAAGTGGCAGTGGAGACCTTCGACGACCGTATCGACCCGGTAGGCGCTTGCGTGGGTGTTAAGGGTGCACGTATCCACGGTATCGTACGTGAGTTGCGCAACGAGAACATCGATGTCATCAACTACACACCGAATACCAACCTGTATATCCAGCGTGCTTTGGCTCCGGCTAAGATTTCCTCGATGGAGATTGATGAGGAGGCTAAGACCGCAAAAGTATATCTGCAGCCGGAAGAGGTTAGCCTCGCTATCGGTAAGGGCGGATATAACATCAAACTGGCTTCTATGCTCACGGGTTACGAGATCGATGTATACCGCGAGATCAACGAGCAGGATCTGGATGATATCTATCTCGACGAGTTCAACGACGAAATCGACCAGTGGGTCCTCGATGCCTTCAAGGCTATCGGTCTGGACACCGCCAAGGATGTACTGGGCACGAGCAAAGAGAAACTGCTCAAGCAAACAGACCTGGAAGAGGAGACTATCGATGAGGTTCTCCGCATCCTCGCCGCTGAGTTTGAAAACGACTAACCGGATAGCATCCGGAGGCTTATGGCCGTGCGGTACGTCACCGCGAAAACAACCATATTAACCCTGATAAAAGAGAAAATTATATGGCTATAAAGTTAATTAAAGCTTGTAAAGAATTAAATATAGGAATGGCCACTCTCACCGCTTGGTGCGAGAAGAATGGTCATGCCGTTGAGTCGGACCCGAACGTTCGTATCGATGACGACCTCTACCTCTTGCTGGCCAAGGAGTTCAACAAAGACCAGGCGGTCAAGATAGAAGCGGAGCGTCAGGCTGCTGCGCGTCAGGCTCGCGAGGAAGCCGAGAAAGCGGCGGCCGATGCAGCTAAGCGTGCGAAAGAAGAAGCCGAAGCGGCACGCGCTGCCGAAGAGGAAGCGAAACGCGAAGCGGCACGCATAGCTGCGCAACGGGCGGCTGAAGAAGCAGAGAAAGCACGTGCGGAGGCAGAGAAAGCGAAAGCCGAGGCAGAAAAAGCCAAAGCTGAAGCACAGGCTGCTGAAGCGGCGCGTCAGGCTGCAGAACCGGCGAAAACTGAAAAAGCAGAGGAGAAGAAAGTGGAGATCTTCACGCTCGGTAAACCTGAACTGAAGAACGCACCGAAAGTGTTGGGTAAGATTGACCTCAACGCTATCGATACCTCTACCCGTCCTGCCAAGAAATCCAAGGAGCAGAAACGCAAAGAGCGTGAGGAGCGCCAGAAAGAGCAACAGGCACAGCAACAAGCTGCGGCTGCTGAACGCGCGGAGAAACGTAAACGCGAGCGTATTAAGAATAACGCTACCAAGGTCGATCCAAACGATAAGCGCAATCAGGTAGGAAAGAAGAGCAAGAAGAACCAACCTCGTGAAGCTACGCAGGAAGAGGTGGATAAGGCACTCAAAGAGACGCTCAGCCGTCTGCAACAGAAGCAGAACAAATCCAATACGTCTAAGTACAAACGCGAACGCCGTGAGCAGGAGCGTGAGAAGCACGAATTGGAACTGATGGAGGCTCAGGAGCAGTCCAAAGTGCTCAAGCTGACCGAATTCGTAACGGCTAACGACCTGGCGGTCATGATGAATGTGCCGGTGAACAAGATCATCGGAACCTGTATGTCGCTCGGTCTGTTCGTTTCCATCAACCAGCGTCTCGATGCCGAGACCATCAACCTCGTAGCAGAGGAGTTCGGTTTCACGACCGAATATGTATCCGCCAAAGTGGTGGAGGAGATCAATGCCGACGAGGTGATTAACGACGAAGACATCGAGCCACGCTGCCCGATCATCACCGTCATGGGTCACGTCGATCACGGTAAGACCTCGTTGCTCGACCATATTCGTAACGCGAACGTGATTGCAGGTGAGGCCGGTGGTATCACGCAGCACATTGGTGCGTATAACGTCAAACTGAAGAACGGTCGTCATATCACCTTCCTGGATACGCCGGGTCACGCAGCGTTTACCGCTATGCGTGCGCGTGGTGCGAAAGTGACGGACTTAGCGATCATCATCATCGCTGCAGATGACGCTGTCATGCCACAGACCATCGAGGCCATCAACCATGCCCAGGCTGCCGGTGTACCGATGGTATTCGCTATCAACAAAGTGGATAAACCCGGAGCTAACCCCGATAAGATTCGCGAACAACTCTCGAACATGAATATCCTTGTGGAAGACTGGGGTGGTAAATACCAGTGCCAGGAAATCTCTGCTAAGAAGGGAACGGGCGTGTACGAACTCTTGGAGAAAGTGCTGCTCGAGGCCGATCTGTTGGATCTTAAGGCGAACCCCAAACGTCGTGCGAAGGGTTCTGTCATCGAGTCTTCGCTTGACAAGGGACGCGGTTACGTAGCTACGCTGCTCGTACAAGACGGTACGCTGCGTATGGGTGATATCGTCCTCGCCGGTACGTTCCACGGTCGTATCAAAGCGATGTTCAATGAGCGTGGTCAGAAGATCACCGAGGTACATCCGGGCGAACCCTGTTCTGTACTCGGTCTGAACGGCGCACCGCAGGCCGGTGATGAGTTCAATGTGCTGCCGACTGAACAAGAGGCACGCGAGATCGCTTCCAAACGTGAGCAACTCCAGCGCGAGCAGTCGATTCGTACTAAGAAGCATATTGGCTTGGAGGAAGTGGGTCGTCGTCTGGCTATTGGAGACTTCAAGGAGCTCAACATCATCGTCAAAGCCGATGTAGATGGTTCTGTAGAAGCTATCAAGGACTCCTTGCTCAAGCTCTCGACGGAGAATATTCAAGTCAACGTCATCCACGGTGCCGTGGGTGCTATCTCCGACTCGGATGTGATGCTCGCTGCGGCTTCCGACGCCATCATCGTCGGCTTCAATGTACGTCCTACCGGTACGGCACGTAAGATGGCTGAGTCTGAAGAGGTGGATATACGTATCTACTCCATCATCTATGATGCTATCAACGAGGTCAAGGCGGCGATGGAAGGTATGTTGGCTCCGGAGGTGAAGGAAGAGGTTACAGCTACGCTCGAAGTGCTGCAGACCTTCCACATTTCCAAGGTCGGTACGATTGCCGGTTGTATTGTGCGTGAAGGTAAAGTCAAACGTGGTAACAAGGTACGCGTCATCCGTGACGGTATCGTGATCAAGACCACCGAACTGGCATCCCTCAAGCACGTCAAGGATGATATCAAAGAAGCCGGTGTGAACACCGAGTGCGGTCTGAGCCTCAAGGCTTACGATGACCTCAAAGAAGGTGATATCCTCGAGGCATTCGAAGAGATCGAAGTGGCTAAGACTTTGTAAAAACCTCGAGATCACGAGATCACGTGATCACGTGACAACAAAAAAAATATGGAGCGTTAAATGCGCTCCATATTTTGTAATCGTATCCATCCTTCGTTGTTCCCGACTCGTATATTGCACCATTCGCCGAGTGTCTCACGAATCTCCACTTTGGTGCCTTCGTGAATCGTGAACAGGTCCGTTCCCGAGCGGTCGGGCGATGATTTGGCATTCACCACTCCTTGCGTGATGATCGCTTCGTTACGCAGCGTATCACGGCGGTGCAGCGAACCGGCATTCAAGCCGGCGATGATGCAGAACAGCAAGGTGATCCACGCCGTATGGAAGGCCGTCTTGCGCAACCACGGCGCACGACCTAACAGGAACAGTAGTAATCCCGCTAACGCTAACACAAACAGACTGATGGATAAGATGATCCATGTTTGCTCGCGTAAGCTGTTGCGTATGGCGCGCGCCCAGGAGGAGAGGAAAAAGTCCTGTTCCACAATATTGTCGGTAATACGGCTCTTGGCGAACTCCAGATTATATTGGGCATCCTTGTTGTTGGGTTCCAAACGCAAAGCACGCTCGTAATTCAAGATAGCCTGTGCCAATTCGCCTTGTTTGTAATAGGCGTTACCTAAATTATAATACACGGTGGCGCTGGGTGCTTGTGCCAGCAGCGCTTCGTAACCGAGTACAGCTTCGTCATAGCGACCCTCTGCATAGGCGGTATTCGCTGCATCAAAATCCGCCTGCGCGAAACACAACGTACTAAAAAGCATTACTGCCGCAAGGCAGAATCCTCTAAACTCTAAACTCTCCACTCTAAACTTTATCATCATATTTTCTCTTTTTCTAAGTTATTAATCAGGTTCGTTGTGGCCGTATAGAGATCATCCATAGCGTGATCCGTGGCGGGCGCGTATCGGGCGAACTCAGCGGTAGAGAGAACGTCCATCATCTCTTTGATCCGCTCTTCGCTTACGCCTTTCTGACGCAGTAGGGTAGTGATGTTCTCCTTGTTCAGGTCTGCGGTCGGAATAGACAGACGGTCGCTTAAGTACGTCCACGCGGCGCGTTCAATCTCTTCGTAGAAACGGTTCTTGTCGTTCGCTTTGAGTGCTGCCGCAGCCGCTTTGAGGCGTTTCTGTGCCACTTTATTGGCGCGTTTGTAGCGAACACGGTTGATATCTGCGTTCTCTTTGATCTGCTTGCGCAGGATAATAAGCAGCAAGATAGCGATCACTAACGGAATCAGATAGCATAGCCAGAAGGTCCAACTGCCGTACTCGATGAAATCAGGGCTTTTCACCTTTATCCGTTCACCTTTCGTCTCTATATACCGTATATCGGTACCTAACAGCTTGATGTCCTCTTTCTGGTTGTACACTACCACGCCGTTCGTTCCGTCGCCATTCGTATCGCCCTTGTCTCCGGCCGAACGCTTCACATGAATCGTGTATTCGGGAGTGGTGAGCGTCTTGTAACTCTGCTCCTCTATGTCGTAATAACTGAAGGTCACTGCCGGAATAGTATAGTCCCCTGCGTTACGCGCAATAGCCAGATACTCAATCGATTTGGTACCGCTCACGCCGGAGGTGGTGGTGCTGAAGTTATTCGTCACTTTCGGGTCATAAGGCTCGAATCCTTCCGGCCAGTCGATGGCAGGCGTCTTGAGCAACTTCATGTTACCCGAACCGCTGATATCCAGTTTGATGGTCACGGCATCGTTGGTCTGTATGTCGGTCTGCGAGATGGACGGGGTGAGGGTGAACTTACCAACACCTCCGCTGAAGCCGGCCGGTTTGCCGCTCGGCAGAGCATCTACTTTCACCGTTACACCCGGGGCGGTGATCATCTTCGTCACATTCGTGTACGTACCGAAGAAATCGTCGAAGATCGAGCGCGACTGCGAACGTGTCTGAACGCGCAGCACGGCTTCGAACTTAGCGGGTTCAATCTTAATCTCGCCCGAGTGCTGCGGATAGAGAATAGTACGGTACAGCACAGCCGTCTGATAATTACGGCCGTTGTAATGCTCCATCTCCGTTTGTATCTCGCCTTGCTCCAACTCCTGCTTGAGGAAACCGGTGAACTCCGGCAGTTTGGTGTTATTGGTCAGTTGGGCTACGTCCACGCTGGCGAAATACAGTTTGTAGGTCACTAACAGCGCTTCCTGCTCATGCACGTGCGTCTTGGTGGCTATCGTGCGAACGAACAGGTTCTCGGACGATGCTCCGTCTTGTGCACTGCTGCTATTCGTGCTGCCGGTGCTGCCGCTGTTCTGCCGTCCGTTACCTTGATTGCCTTTGGAACCGCTGTTCGGTTGCTCATCTTCCGGCAGCACTTGAATGCGCACGCCGTTGGATTGCACCTCCTCGCCGTTCACACGCACGGTGGCAGGAGCGATAGTGAATGTTCCTACTTTCTGCGCCATCAGCATATACGTGTACGTCTGCTCGAAAACGGAAGTACGCTTGCCGTTAACGAACGAAGTACTGCTGCTGGTGGACGTGTAGGGACCACTCAACACATCAAAATCCGTGAACTCCGGCGCACGCAGATCGCGGCTACGCTGATTGACGGTGAATGTCACTTGGAACGGACGACCGAGAATCACCTGCTTCGGTGCTTGCGCCTTAAATACTACATCGTCGGCAAAGCCTGTTAAGGCCATGCCGAGAAATGTTAATAATACTAAAAACTTATATCTCATATAATATGTGTTTTATAGGGTCCCCGAAAATTTCAATTTTTGGGGAGAGCGAGTCCGCCCGAGTACCTTTAGCCAAGCTGTGCTTGAGCTCGTGTATGAGGGCAGGAAGCGCGATTACCAGTCCTTCTCCACGCGACGTTTGTTTCCTTGTTGCCGCTTGAGGTGCTCTTGGGTCTCTTGTTCGTCTTGCTCCAGGGCCCTTAGAATCCGTTCCGCCGTTTCTTGATCCATTTGGTCTTCCGGTTGCTCCGGTTGCTCAGGCTGCTCAGGCTGATCCTCGGGCTCCTGCTGTTCCTGCTGCTCTTGTTGCTCCTGCTGATCCTGCTGGTCATCGCCGCCTTGTTGCTGCTGTTGCTGTTGCTGCTG
>JAFPNK010000019.1 GCA_017401985.1 Paludibacteraceae bacterium
AAAGGCATAGAGAAAGAACTATTGCACACGCTTTGTCACGGTCGCGACATCGGCAAATGGAAAACACGTAATTTGGAGCGGAAGATATTGTATGTAGATAAAAATACAAATATTGCAGAATCTTACAAAGGTGCTTTAGATTGGCTTTCTGGTTTCAAGGAAGTGTTATCAACACGCCGTGAATGTGCTAAAGGTGTAATCCCTTGGTATGCTTTGCAGTGGGCACGAATTAAATCGGAATTAGATGTTCAAGAGAAGATTCTTATTCAAAATACGCGAAATGAGAGCCTTAAAACTCGCATTGTAGCTACTATTGACAAACAAGGAGTTTATACCACACAAGGTATCAATATTGTTATACCAAAGAATGAAGAGTTTTCTATTTATTTCCTATTGGCTATATTGAACTCCAAACTGATGAACTATTTGTTCTCCAAGAAGTTCCTCAACTTGGCTATTAAAGCAGAATATATTAAGCAAATTCGCTTCCCAAGAATAACTCTTGCCGACCAGCAACCATTTATAGAACTTGCAGATTCGATGCTTGTAATGAATAAGGATTTGCAAGATAAACGCAGTCGTTTCCTCCGTCGCTTACAAGATAATATGCCAGAAGTGAAGATCAGTGGCGCGCTGGAAGAGTTCGATAGTCTGGACTTTGCCGGTTTTGTAAAGGAACTCAAGAAACAAAAGATTAAACTGTCGCTTGTGCAACAAGATGAATGGGAGGACTATTTCAGCCAATATAAGGCAGCCTGCAGCGAATTAGTTGCCAAGATAGCAGACACCGACAAAGAAATAGACACACGTGTCTATGCCCTCTACGGACTAACAGAAGAAGAGATTGCAATTGTCGAACAATAATAAAGCCAAGCTTATGTCTTTTGCCCTTCTGAAGAAATACATCTGGCTCGTGGATACTATCCGCAGTGCAGGCAAGATAAGCAAAGATGAGATTGACCGTAAATGGCGCAATACGATTAGTAGCGTAAAATCAAATTTTCCCTAATCTCAATATTTTTTGACAAATACTTGCGTATGTCAAAAAAATATACTACCTTTGCACTGGATTTCTAAAAGTGTAAAAAAATTAAAGTTTTGGAAATGAAACTCATTGAACGCACACCTTTATTGACGCAATTGCAAGAGGCTAAGGGCACACCGGATCTGAAAATTATCACCGGTATTCGCCGTAGCGGTAAGTCGAAACTCTTAGTCGCATTTATGGACTGGATTCGCCAAACAGATACGGAGGCCAATATCATCTTCATCGATTTTCGTCTCTTGAGTGCCGAGCCGCTTAAAGAGTATCATGCTTTGCATGATTACATTGAGAATCACTACCGTGAAGGAGTGGCAAATTATATCTGTATTGATGAGGTGCAGATGTGCCTCAATTTCGAGTTGGCTATAAATAGCTTGCATGCTTCCGAGAAATATGATATCTATCTGACCGGTTCAAATGCCTTCCTGCTGAGTTCGGATTTGGCAACATTGTTCACCGGTCGTTATTTGGAGATTCAAGTCTTCCCGTTCAGTTTTTCCGAGTATCGCACCTACTTCGGTGAGCAAGAGCTGCAAAGCCAATTTGACCAATATGTGATAGATGGCGGTCTGAGCGGTAGTTATCTCTATGATTCCCCGCGCAAGCGCAAGCAATACATCAAAGATGTATATAAAACGATATTGGAGCGTGACTTAGTGCAAAAATACAACTTGGCTGACCCGGAAGTGCTGTCCCAGTTGGTGGAGTACATGATGGACAATATCAGCAACATCAGTTCACCTAATAGCATCGCAGGTCAACTGACCGCTGAAGGTACGAGTAGCACGAACCATACCATCTCAAAATATCTGGATTATATCTGCCGCGCCTTCATGCTCTATGAAGTAAAACGCTATGATGTCAAAGGCAAGAAATACCTGCAATCGCTCAACAAATACTACCTCGTTGATAGTGGTTTCCGCTATGCTATCTTAGGCACGCGAAACATGGACTACGGACGAATCTATGAGAATCTTGTGGCGATAGAGTTGCTACGTCGAGGATATGAGATATATGTGGGCAAGTTGTACCAGAAAGAAGTTGATTTTGTGGCGATGAGAGGATCGGAAAAGATCTACATCCAAGTGAGCGATGACATCAGTTCACCCGATACATTTAAACGCGAGTACGAACCACTGCTACAAATCAAAGATGCCTACCCGCGGTTTATCATCGCACGAACACGCAAGCCGCGATATGACTATCAAGGGATACAAATCATTGACCTTGCCGAATGGCTAACCCTTTAACCATTACCCTTTAACCATTCACCATTAACCATTACCATTACCATGTCATTCTCCCTTTTAAAGAAATACATCTGGCTCGTGGATACTATCCGCTCCGTCGGACATATATCCCGCGAGGAAATCAGCCGCAAATGGAGCTATTCGTCCGCCAACGAGAAGAAAGAACCCGAATACTCGGAAAGTACCTTCCACCGTAACATCAACGAGATCCGGTCGCTCTTCAACATCGATATCCAATGCAACCGAACCACCGGACAATACTATATCGCTGAATCGGACCTCACCAGCCAAACGATGCAGTGGTTGCTCTCCCAGTTCGCCGTCAGTCAGTCACTCGACACCAGCCGCGAACTGCGCGACCGTATCCTTTACGAACCCATCCCGGAAGGCTCCGAGTATCTCACCACTATCGTCAATGCGATGCACGACAGTCAGTGGCTTCATATCACCCACCAGCGTTTCGACTCCGACGCCCCGCACGAGTTCTACCTCGCGCCGTATTGCCTCAAGGTCTTTAAGCAACGCTGGTATGTCTTCGGTGCCAAGTGCGAACTGGATGAACGCCTTGCCGTCAACGCTTCATCCACGACCCGTATCTACGCCCTCGACCGCGTTAAGAAACTCGAGATCTCCGATAAGACCTTCAAACTGCCGAAGAACTTTGACGCAGAGCAGTATTTCGCGCACAGTTACGGAGTCTTTTGTGGCTACGAACCCGAACTCATCCGTGCACGCTTCGATGAGAATGCTGCACCCTACGTCCGCACCTTGCCGCTCCATCCTTCTCAAAAAGAGGTCGAACCTTGCGTCTTCGAGTGGTATCTTGCACCCACCTTGGACTTCATCCAGCAACTCCGCACCCAAGGCTCCCAACTCGAGATCCTTGCCCCCCAATCCCTCCGCGACCAGTTCATCAAAGAAGCCCAGGATATCCTCGGCCTATATAAAAAATAAAATATTTTTGGGATCATTTTTGGTCTTTTTTGACTAAATCTATAAAAAAGTGCGATTTTTTCGCACTTTTTTTTGTACCACTCCCATGTTTTGAGAGTTTGATGTAGTAACTTTGCGGCCGATTGGCCGCAAAGTAATGAAGCCTCCACACGATGAACATATAACTCCCGATGCGTACGAAGCCCTACGTCAAGACCGCGACCGGTGGTTCAATATCACTGTGGAGCAGCAACAGTACATCCGCCAATTGGAAAATCTGGTAAAAATGAAAGATGAAAGAATTAATGAATTAATGCATGAAAGTATGAAAAACAAAGAAAAAACGCAACGACCAGTCATTAAGAAATTCTACGGTCCGTACATTGAAAACAATAACCTGAGTGGCGGAAACCAAATCCTTGCAGCAGAGAATGTCTATCTCCCCGGTGCAGAGAATGTCTCTATTAGCAATGCCAAGAACGTCCAATCTTGCTCCCCGCCTTCGTCCTCTGCTTCGG
Organism: Paludibacteraceae bacterium; assembly: GCA_017401985.1. GTDB lineage: Bacteria > Bacteroidota > Bacteroidia > Bacteroidales > Paludibacteraceae > Colicola. Next base: position 3,747 of record JAFPNK010000019.1, read on the forward strand.
ACGTTAGAACGGAGTCCTCCCACATCAAGCGCCTCTTTCTCAACGAGTTCGGAGATGAGGACCCGCAACGTACCGCAGAAGAACACAACCGGTTCATGAACTTCCTTACCGATCACCACTGGAGCCAACTCGCCATCAATAGCCGACGAGACAACCGAATTCTCCAATCTGTCGTCTGCTTCTGCATCAAGTGGCGCAGAATCCGATACATCAAAGACCCCGTCAGCCCTGCCGCTGTACTTCGTTTCCTTACCGACACCTGCCATCTCTCTTGCGATGTCGAACGCACCACTATCTCCACCGTACTCGGCAAAATGCTCAAATCCGACCATAATAAAGAACTCTATTTCGATATGGAGAACTATTTCTAAGCCTCAAGGGCACGATTAGTTCCTATGCAACTAAACACATACGCATTTTTGCGTCAAACTACCTAAACCCCTCTAAATCAAGCCATCCGCAAGGGTGGCTTTTTGTATGGATTTATGGATGAACCTATCCATACCAACCCATACCCTTAAAATACCTCTACCTTTGCACCGCATTTCGGATAACAAACCATCCCCGAATGCAAAGGAAACAATGATTTATACTATTTTATCTTCCGTCTCGCTGGCAATCTTCTTTGTCGCAGGCGCACTCGGCCTTTGGACTACTTTCCAAAAGGCTCGATTCTCTTATCAACCATCGCTGCGCGAGTACATGCCCGCTCTTATCTATTACGCGGTCGCCCTCGTTGCTTTCTTTGCTGCGTATTTTGTAGGTCTTCAAATCCCTGACTGCTATGTCCATTGACGAGATCATCACCCAAATCTCCAATCTTCAATCTCAAATCTCAAATGATGAAGATTACATTCTGTATCCAAATCCGAACTACACTCCGATTACGGACTCGCTCCCGGATGGAACACTTGTCGCCTACGATGAAGTGTCTCGCCTATGGAGCACACGCGATATGCGCCTCTATCGTTTGGAGAAAGATGGATCGTGGACGAAGAAGTACATCTCGTTCTGGGAACAGTTTGTGCGAAAACCGAACAATCACTCTCACTATCCCCGTGTGTCCAACTATAGCAGGTTGTTTGGTGCTCATGCCATCACCGCTCGCGCGTGGATAGGTCACGTGCCTCCTGGGTATCAAACAGACCATATCGATGGTGATAACAAGAATTTTAATATCACCAACCTTCGTCTGCTACCCATCTGGATGAACCACCGCGATGGCGGGTTCCTGCGTCTGCTCCGGCATCATGGTATCAACCCGACAACCTTTGCACGGGAATACCTCCTCCGGTTCTTTAAACGATTGGCGCTATTCAAAAACACCAATCCCTATGCCGACTATTGCCGCCTCTCGCACGATGATCTCCTCCGCCTCCTCGTCTCCCCCGAGTTCATCGTCGGAGAACCTCTCGACCCCGCAGCCGAACCCCACAAGTACGCTGACGAGTAGCTTAGTCCTTTTTTATCCAGCTTAGTCCTTTTCACTTTTTTGGACCATTTTGGGCCATTTTGGACTAAAAGAACGAGTCGGCCATATATGACCGACAAAGAAAAAACATTGTCCCTTTTTGTCGCATATTTGCGGCAAGAGACAGCTACGAAAAAATCTATGTTTATTGCGTCGGATACTATCCGACATCTAAAAAATTCAAACAACTATGTTACAATTATCATTACAACCCATCGCCACAGGCGAAACCAAAAAAGCGCAAATAGCGCTGTCTATTTTCGAACAAACCGAGTCTTTTGACCCCGCGCAACGCGGTCGTATCCTCACGCAGATAAAGCGTGCGTGTGAAATCGCGCTCAACGAGATACCGGTCACCACACAAACCATTACTGACATCCACACCGGAGAGCAGAAGCAGAATGATATCTTCCTTGCAGACCTTGCCCTTGGACAAGTACAGGAAGAACTTGCGCTCGAAGGTCGTGACAGCGGAAAAACCTTCATTGATGGTGCTCCGTATACCGTTAACGTAAAAGACAAATGGGACTTGAATGAGTCCGTTGAGCATCCGCGTCACGAAGCTGTCAAAACGTGGCGCGAGTGGGATGCACAGCAGACCGAACTCAAAGCCCAGTCCGCTACTTGCACCCGCAAGAAAGCTGATGCGGTCAAGGACTACATCGAGGCGTATCCGGACGCACAACCGACATCGAGGGAATATATCCTTTCTTATGGTGACTAAATGCTTCGGTTTGTTATCGGAAATATTAACGGCAAAGCCCTTGGTCTCAATGCGAACGAAATGTGCGTGTTAGAGACCATCGGCAAGTGCAGTCGCAAGGAGGACGCAAAGGGCTGGTTCGCTTCTATGCAGGCCCTTGCGGACTTTATGCCGTTCGTGATTTCCAAACCGACTGTATTGAGAGCCGTTGATAAACTATTGGAATTGGGGCTTATCATCCGTCGTGAAGATAAGAGTCTGTTCTTGGTACAAAATGAACCACGCTTGGTACAAAATGAACCGCCTTCGGTACAATTTGATACGAGTTTGGAACAAAATGAACCAATTTCAGCCCCCCTTAATAATCCCCCTATTAATAAAAGAACAACGAATGAAAAAGAAGAAACACAAACTCGTGCGCAAGAGCGCAACGAGGAAACGATTTTTATTATGGAGAATAATTTTAATAATTTTTGGACGGCTTTTCACCCGTCCAAGGAGATGAATAGCAGAAAAGCACAATGTCGCTGGCTCTGGGAAGATGTAATTGAGTATTCCGTGAAGCAACAAATCATGAACGAATTATATCAACATGAAGCTGCTGGAACACGCACGCCCGAGCGAAATCCGTTCTTCTATCTTCGCGCGTTCGCTCCAAAAGTGCCGCACAACTGGAACGGAGATCACTCCATCGACCGAGAAACAACCGCGCGCCTCATCTGTGCCAAATACAACGGTCAATATGGCGCGTACACACCCGAACATGTGCTGCTGTTCAAACTCGAAGTATCTCCTGACTATCAAACAAAATGGGATGCCTATCTCAAATATGTGATGAGCGACCCGAATAAAAAACCGATTAAATACAATTAAGTTATGGCAAAATGTGATTTCATGGGAGTGGCCAATGTTTCCGGCACTCTCGCAAAAACAAAAATCCAAACCAAAGAGGGTACTATCACCCGCCGCGTAGTGGCAACTGTGCGTAATGGTAAACAACATATCTATTTCCGTGAAGACAGCCCGCGTCGGACTAAAATTACCAAGTCTGAGTGTACCAACCGCTTCAATTTTGGCACGATTGCCGCAGAGGTGTCTCGGCGTATGGCAGATGGTGATAAGCGTCCGCGTAAAGTCATTTGGGCGGAGGTCAAGAAAGAATTCGCTAAGAAGTCTAAAACTAAAAAATAAATGACCCGACCCATTCCCGACCCCGGAGCGTCTTCCCATCGGATTGGGAAGAGCGGCTTCCGCCTAGAAGGGTTCTCCGACCCAAAGCCGAGGCAACTCCGGCCCAAACCCGATGCATTTACCTGATGTAACATTAAAATTCAAAGAACATGGAACTTATTTTATCTAATAATGTCACGTCCCTCACTGGGCAATTCGGACAGGACTATGGCTATGCTATACGACGTAGAGGAGCACGCTTCTTCTCTACACGATGTTCAAACGTCCATGTACCTAAAGACGGACACCTGCAATTCATCATCCTTGCAGCGAAACTCTCAAAAAATGGGATGTCCCTTGCTAATATCCGAGTGCCGCAAAAAGAGTTTGCCGACGCCCTTCAAGAGGCTGGTCTGCTCTCTCGCAAACCGTCTCGTCGTAACCGATACAAGGCTATCGTCCCGCCTGCTATCAGCGTCCTCGATGCTAATGATGTTCTCAACTTCAAAACATTTCACGGACTATGAGAGAAGACAACAAAATCCCGTTGAGTGATGTTCATGAACAACTCAACGTCCGTATGGGGGAACAGGTGTCCACGTCGATGTTCGAAGATCTGCTCTGGTGCTGGCGTCGCTACGTCCACAAGACACGCGCCGGAAAGGACGGTTGGCTTTCGCGCAAAAACGCAACCAATTTCCTCAATTATGCGTACCATCTAGGCTAAAATCGTGCTACTTTTGTTCGGTTTCGTGCCGCTTTTGGCGAAGGTCTTGACTTTCGCCTTTTTTATATATATCTTTGCAGCGTCAAACGACAAAAATTAGTTTAATTCGATAAATTAGTGAATAAAAATGGACAAACATCACGCTATACAATTGATCACAGCCGCGATACTTTCGCTCGGCGGACTGATACTCCTCTTTTGCGGAGTCTTCATCGACCCACAAGGCGAGATTCACACCTCCCTCCTCGTCGCCTTCGGTGAGACCTGCACCTTCGCCGGAGCATTATTCGGCATCGATTACGTCTACCGCGTAAGAAAATAGTTTTTTGGACCATTTTGGGACATTTTGGACTAAAAAAGAATATTGATTATATTGGATATATTTGACCTTTAATATGAGTTATTACAAGTTAATACGCAAGCCCGCACAAGGAAAAGCCGTCCAAGGCCGCCTCTATCTCTGCACCGGAAGTGGAGAAATCGGTATCTGCGACACCATGGAAAACGCTGACTACCTCGTCCCTGCACTCGTGTACCGCGTCGCCGTCACTCAATCACCGCGCTTCAAGCGCCTGATGCCCGTACTCTGTCAAGTCCCTGCACGCTCAGGTATTCGCATCCACCGAGGCACAAAACCCGAACACTCCAAAGGCTGCATCCTTGTGCCTGACATCGACACCGAGAAATCTATCACCACGGCACTCCTCAAAGAGCAATCCTCCCGCGAGGAGATCCGTCTGGAGATTTGTAACAAATAATTCGTTTAATTCGATTAATTAGTGAAGAAAATGAAAACTGAAACTGAAGAAAAAGATTGGAAGAAAGTCCTCATCGACATCATCCTCAAAATCATCACGCTGGGTCTCTACCACGTAGAGAAACACAGCAAAAAGCTGTAGTAATGGCAAAGCCATTGACCGCCTAAAGGCTGTAGGACCGTTACACTGTAGGACCGCTACGCTGTAAGACCGGCTACGCCTGTAGGACAACTTCAAACAACTTCAAACAATTTATTAAACCTAACCCTTAACCCCTCTCATCTGGCTTAGAGGGCTCTCCCCCTCGGGAGGACTGCTAGTGAAACGATAGTCCGACCGAAGAGCGAGGGCATCACGTAGCACTATACAAGCGCAGAGCGCGCAGTCGTGCGAGTGATAGCCAGCAGCGATGGCTAAAGTAGAATGGGCTGACGCGATCAAGACCGTCAGCGGTGCACTCACCAAAATCAACAAGAAGTCGCAACACGCAGGTGACCAGAAGATGATCCTTGCCACCCACCGTGTAGCAGAGACCACGAACCCCGACTGTAGTCGCATCTACATGCGCGGTCTGAGTTCCGTAACGCGTAGCACTCCGGTGCTGGCAGACGAACTGAAACGTCGTTCACGTTTCGCAGCTGTCTCCGCAGCAGTAGCCGAGCGTGCACAGGATCTGAGCCGAGTAGCGAACGACACCGCCGCTTTCAAGGCACAGAAAGACCAGCCGAACGGCAAAAAGACCATGAAGAGTTACCTCTGGTCACTGGAGTTGGCTACTTACGACGCTAACCACGCGTAAGCAAAGAAAGCGACCCTCGGGCCGCTTTCTTCTTGTTCTGCAGAATGTGTTATTGCAACAGATATTTATGTCCGTTTTGGATCACCACGCCGCGGTAGGAAGCGTTGACTTGTTGACCGAGGATGTTATACATCGGTGCATTGAAGTCCAGTTGCGGAGCAGCTGTCTCGACCTCGTCAATCGCTTGCGCTGCGCAGTCCACAGCCACTGCATCTTTGGCGGTAGCGTCCCAGCCGAAGCATGTGTTCTCGTCCACGAGTATATCGCTGGATTGCACGCTACCGTTGTTCCAGATGATATACATGGTCTTGTACTGCGGGTCGAAGGTGTAGTAGTACGCTCCGGCGGCGTTGACCTGCGTCAGCGTCTTACCCGGCCAAGCGCCCATGACAGGTGTCTGCGCGCCGTCTGCCGTCCACGCGTAGAGGTTCACTTTCTTCCAACTGGGTTCTTTGAACGTCACGGTGATCGGTTCAGCCTGCGGTGCCTTGTAGGTATAAACGGCAGTCACTATCTCCGTGGTCTGATTACCTGCTACAGCCATCGCGCGCACCTCGGTAGTGGCTTTGAAATTGAGCGTGACGGGGTTGGTGGTGGCAGCAGTCGAAGCCGTTGTCGGGTTGGTGCCGTTGGTGGTGTAGTAGATGGTCGGAGTAGTTCCTTCCGGTGCACCTACGGCGGTGATGGTCACGTCGAGACCGGCTACGTTGTCACGGAAGATAGAGGTCTCCGGACTGAGCACTACACTGAACGGCACTGTGATACGACCGCACGCTTCGTCTAACTCTTCGCAACCGTTCTTCCACAAGTAGCATACATCGCAGTCGGTGGTAAGGTCACCGGTCTGAATGCCTTTGCCTTTGTTGTTGATTACGAAATTCGGAGCGGTAGCAGCGGCAGGGAACTGATAGGTGTACCATCCGTCGGTACCCAGCGACATTTTCTGTCCGGGCCATCCGCCTGTGCTGGTTCCGTCACCCCAGGTGTGGATATAGACATCACCCGTCCAGGTGTCATCATGCGCAAAGCGCACTACGATCGGCGTGGTCTGCGGCTCTTTGTAGGTGTAGGTAGCCTCCATCACAGCCGATGACTGACCGTTGAGCACTGCTATCGCTTTGACGGTCGTCGTAGCGCTGACGGTGAACGGAGCGGTATAAGCGGTGGACGCTGCCGTCGGTTCGGTTCCGTCCGTGGTGTAATAGATAACCGGTGTGCCGGACAGTGCGTCTGCTTTGAGCGTGACGGTGAACGTAGCGGTGGTGAACTTCTGCGACGGAGTCATCATCAGACGCGGCGTCTCAGGGGTCGTGGTCTGGTAGTACATAGCGAAGTTACTGCCCTTGTAAGCCAACGAGTAACCGCTTGGTGCGGTGGCAAAACCGCTGTTCGGACCGAGCAAGAGACGAATCGAACCCTTGGTACCGGTGATAGTAGCTTTGTAGTAACCGTTTCCTGCGCTCTCATCGGAGATGACGGACTCGGAGTGAACACCGGTGATCTGACGCGCCATGACCATCTTGCTGATCGCGCTTTGGTACTTCACCCAATGCGGCCAGAAGACACACGGAACACCCGGACGCGAGAGGATATAGGCATTGGCAGCCAGCACGCGGTCTTTGTTATAATCCGCCATGGAGTTACCGCAACCGCCTATCTCGTCTTGGTTATCACGTCCGCCTTGGCAACCGAAATAGGTATCATGACTATCCACGAAGGTCACGGCGTAACGACCGTCACCTGTACCGGACAGACCGGCGTTTTTGCACTTGTTGTAATCGCCATCCGCGATACCTTGAATAGCCGTGTATTTGCAACTGAAATCGAACACGGTCGTGTTCCAACCGCAGTCGTTCAGATACGATTTGACAGCACCTGCTTCACCGTTCCAGAACTCGCATACGGAGAAGTAGTTCGCCGCTGCAGAGTTGTACATATCGATATAACGGCCTTTGAAGCCCTGTGCGTAGTCGTAACGCCAACCGTCAAAACCGATCTCGTTCTTCATCCAGCGCAGGTACGCTTTCATCATGGCCTGCACGCGAGTGTCGGCATGTGCCCAGTCACGAGCGGAGGAGTAGTTATCTTGTGCATTATAACCACCGTCATCGATACCCGTGGCAGCTCCGTTGCAGTTCATATCCTCCGTTTGGAAGTTCACCTCATCGGTGCGGCAAATCCAGGAAGCCTCCGGCGTGAAGGTGCCGTACGGACTGAAATACTGGGTGTAGAAATCGCACCAAGACGATTTACATCCGGCGTGGTTGATGACGATGTCAGCGATCACTTTGGTGTTGGCGGCATGCATACGGTCGATGAATTCCACCAACTCCACTTTCGAACCCCACGCGGAGTTCTGGTTGCTGTACTGGGTCTGGTGATAACCCGTACCTCCTTCGGATTTGCCGGAGGGCGGTAACCAAACCATATCGAAATACATACCTATCTCACCGCTGTGCTTGAGCAGGGTGGACCATTTGGTGTCGCCTAACTTGGTAGTACCGCTGATGGTCACGTTACCCGGTGCATCATCGCCGTATGAATCGTAATAGAAAGCCTGCAGCATCACATCCGGACAACGCTCCGGAACGGACTTGTCGTACGACGGGCGCTCTTCAATCGTTTCTCCCGGATCGACAGGTTGCGTACCGCCGCAGTCATCTCCTTCGCCGATATAGAGGATGTTGTCATTGTACATCATCTTCACGTAGATGTGATAACATCCGGCTACGTTACAGGTGATCTTTCCGGCTGTCTTACCTCCGGAGAAATTAGCGTACGCACCGTAGGGTTCGAAATCTTCTACCCATTTGGCATCACAACTGCGGTTCAGCAGCAGGAACTGATCGCCCTGTGCCAGCTGTATCTTCGCCAGATACTGCACACGGCCTTGCGTATCGTTCTCGCCGGTCGGTTCAGCCGCAAAGAGGGCCGTGTCGTTCACTAAGATGCCGTAAGGACCATCTTGACAGTTGGAGGTAGTGCCGCCACCTTCGCTGCCGCCACCTTCGCTGCCGCCTCCGCTGCTACCGCTACAACCTGTGCCTTTGCCGATATACAACTGGTCTGCGTTGTATTTCAACTTGATGTAGAAATCATAGCAACCAGCATTATTGCACACATAGTGATCTCCGCTTTTGACGATACCGGCCACAGAAGCGCCATCCAAATTGACAGCCCAACCGGCATTATTGTCTGCGTCCCACAACTGCAAGGTAGCCCCTTGTGCCACTTGCACACTTAACACCTGATACTCCGTGAACGAAGGATCCAGGGGGTTCGGATTCAGTGTTCCGGCATGATAATCCGTGCTGTTAATCATGATGCCATACGAAGCCGCATGCAGCATCATCGTACACAGCATCACGAAGGTTAATAAGAATGTTTTTTTCATGTTTTTATGTTTTTAGATGAATGTAGTCCATGTTTTTCACGCTGCAAAGTTACTACAAAAAAATAACATATGCAAATTTTAATGCTTTTTTGTGATTAATCTTGCATATGTCAAAAATTTTTTGTACTTTTGTGCCCGATTTTATGTATATTCACTATGGAACCGAAAGCAGTATTTGATATCTTTGCGCAGATCAATCAGATTCCTCGTCCGTCTAAGCACGAGGAGCAGATCAGCCGCTGGTTGCAGTCTTTCGCAGCCGAACATGGGATAGAGTGCGTGGCAGACGCCGCGATGAATGTCATTATGCGCGTGGCGGCAACGCCCGGATACGAGGAGCACGAAGGCGTGATCCTGCAGGCGCACATGGACATGGTGTGTGAGAAGAACGGCGATGTGGAGCACGATTTCATGCGTGATCCTATTCAGACTTATGTGGACGGTGATTTTCTCAAGGCCAAAGGAACGACCCTCGGTGCGGATGACGGAATCGGTATCGCGATGGCACTCGCGGCTATCACCGATAAACAACTGCCGCACCCGGCTATCGAGTGCCTGTTCACCGTGGACGAAGAGACCGGTCTGACCGGCGCTATGAAACTGCAGGACGGTGTGCTGAAGTCTAAACGACTGATCAATATCGACTCGGAGGATGACGGTCAGATCTTCATCGGCTGTGCCGGAGGCGTGGACACCTTAGCTCGTATGAAATACGAGCCGGTTAAAGTTGAAAGTTTAAAGTTGAAAGTTGAAAGTTTATTGCCGGTACGTCTGTCCGTAACGGGTCTGACGGGTGGTCATTCGGGCGATGATATCAACAAAGGTCGTGCGAACGCCAACCAGTTAATCGTATGGTTCCTTGCGCGTATCTGGCCGCAGACACAGATGCAGCTGGCGCGTATTCAAGGCGGTAACCTGCGTAATGCGATTGCCCGCGAAGCGGAAGCGGTTATCGTTATCCCGATGGCCTTCAAGGAGGATCTCCGCGTGGCATGGAACCACTACGTAGCGCAGATGGAGAGCGTGTTCGGCGAGGTGGAGAAAGAGATGCGTATGGAGTTGGAGACCTGCGACATGCCGGAGACGATTATTCCGACTGAGAAAGCCTACCGTCTGGTGATGGCGCTGTGCGAGTGTCCGCACGGTATAATCGCTATGAGCAAAGAGATGCCGGGACTGGTGGAGACATCCACTAACCTCGCGTCGATTAAGATGAAAGAAGGCTATATCGAAGTGAATACTTCGCAGCGTTCGTCCATTGAGTCGTCGAAGCATCATCTCAAATGGGCGGTTGAGCAGGCTTTGGCAATGGCGTGCGACGAAGTGACGCACGGTGACGGTTACCCGGGTTGGGCGCCGAACCCCAAGTCTGAACTGCTCGAGACGGTGAAGAAAGCGTATACGGATCTGTTTAAGGCCGAACCCCAAGTGCTGGCTATTCATGCAGGACTGGAGTGCGGATTGTTCCTGGAGAAATATCCATACCTCGATATGGTTTCTATTGGCCCGCAGATGTACGGTGTGCACTCGCCGCAAGAGCGCCTCTCTATTTCTTCGACCGAGCGCTGCTATCGTTGGTTGTGCCAAACATTGAAGACGCTGTAAGAGCTACGAATGCAGGTGAATGACCCGAAAATAGAGAACCCGGTGCTGCGGATGGTCGGCGAGGAAGCCGACCGTCTGGGCTTGGAGTGTTATGTCATTGGCGGATGGGTGCGTGACCTGTTTCTGCATCGCCCGTCGGATGACATCGATGTGGTAGTGGTCGGTTCGGGTATCACCCTGGCGGAAGCGGTAGCTAAGCGGCTGGGGAAAGGTGCACACCTGTCGGTGTTCAAGACGTACGGCACGGCACAAGTGAAACGCGGTGAACTCGAACTGGAGTTCGTTGGGGCACGGCGAGAGAGTTATCAGCACGACAGTCGGAATCCGATAGTAGAGGACGGTACGTTAGAGGAAGACCAGAACAGGCGGGATTTTACGATTAATGCGATGGCCATTTGTCTAAATAATGGTGAAAGGTTAAAGGTGAAAGGTGAAAGGGTTCTCCGGTACGGAGAACTGTTGGATCCGTTTGACGGAATGGGCGATCTGGAGCGTTGCATCATTCGTACGCCGTTGGATCCGGATATCACGTTCAGCGATGACCCGTTACGTATGATGCGGGCGATACGGTTTGCTACCCAATTGGGTTTCTTCCTGGACGGCGAGACCTTCGATGCCATCGCTCGTAACAAAGAGCGCATCGGTATCATCACCAAGGAGCGGATCGCAGACGAACTGAATAAGATCATGCTTAGCCGTCGTCCTTCGGAAGGTTGGATACTGCTGGATAAGACCGGTCTGCTGCCGCTGATCTTCCCGGAACTGGAAACGCTCAAAGGCGTGGAGGTGAAGGAAGGACGCGGACATAAGGATGTGTTCTATCACACGCTGCAGGTGCTGGATAACGTGGCCGCGTCTTCGGATAACCTTTGGCTTCGCTGGGCAGCGCTGCTGCACGATATAGGCAAACCCAAGAGTAAGCAATGGGATCCGCAGGCCGGATGGACGTTCCGTAACCACAATTACATAGGTGCGAAGATGGTGCCGAAGATCTTCGCGAAGATGAAGTTACCGCTCAACGAGAAGATGGAGTACGTGCGTAAGATGGTGGACCTGCATATGCGGCCGATTAACCTGATAGAGGACACCGTGACGGACTCGGCCGTTCGGCGCTTGCTCTTCGAAGCGGGAGATGATGTGGAGGACTTGATGCTGCTCTGCGATGCGGACATCACCAGCCGCAACGAACAGAAGAAAGCACGGTATCATCAGAATTACCAACTGGTGCGGCAGAAGATGGTGGAACTGGAGGAACGCGACCGCATTCGTAATTTCCAACCGCCGGTAGATGGTATGGAGATCATGGAGATGTTCCATCTCGAACCCTGCTCGCTGGTGGGTGAACTCAAGTCCGCTATCAAAGATGCGATTCTCGATGGCGTGATACCCAATGACCACGAGGCGGCAAAACAATTTGTTATTGAATTATGGCAGAAGAAAACGAAATAAATTTGAATGCCGTGGACTACGGCGAGGAGAACATTATTCACCTCGATGACATGGAGCATATTCGGCGTCGTCCGGGTATGTATATCGGTAAGTTGGGTGACGGCAGTCATTCCGATGACGGTATCTATGTGCTCATCAAAGAGAGTATCGATAACTCGATTGATGAGTACCGCATGGGTGAAGGTAAGATGATAGAGGTGGATGTGCAGGACGGCCGTGTGCGTGTTCGTGACTACGGACGCGGTATTCCTCTGGGCAAACTGGTGGAAGTGGTGAGCGTGCTCAATACCGGAGGTAAGTATGACAGCAAGGCCTTCAAGAAATCCGTCGGTCTGAACGGTGTCGGTACCAAAGCCGTCAATGCCTTGTCCTCTTTCTTCGCTGTGGAGTCGTATCGTGAAGGCAAGATGCGTCGTGCGGAGTTTGCACAGGGTAAGTTAACCGGCGATACGGGCATTCAGGATTATAACGGGTCGGAGAAACGCGGTACGATCATTGAGTTCGTGCCCGATGACAGCAAAGGCTTGTTTGAGAACTACCATTTCCGCGACGATTATATAGAGGAGCTGCTGCGTAACTATGCGTACCTCAATACCGGTCTCACGCTGGTGTACAACGGCAAGAAATTCGTGTCCAAGAACGGACTGCTGGATCTGCTGACGGAGAACATGACGGAGACACCGCTGTATCCGATTATTCATCTGAAGGGCGAAGATATCGAGATCGCGCTGACGCATACGGACCAGAACGGCGATGAGTATTACTCGTTCGTTAATGGTCAGCACACGATTCAAGGCGGAACGCATCAGGCGGCATACCGTGAGGCGATCGGACGCACCATCAAGGAGTTCTTCAATAAGAATCAGGAACTGGCGGATATTCGTAACGGTGTGGTAGGAGCCATCTCCATCAATGTGGAGGAACCGGTGTTCGAGAGCCAGACGAAAGTGAAACTGGGTTCGCGTGACATGAGCCCGACAGGTGGACTGAGCGTTAATAAGTTCGTGAACGATTTCGTTAAGCAGCAACTGGATAACTACCTGCACAAGAACCCCGAGACTGCGGAGATCATGCTGCAGAAGATTCAGGACAGCGAGAAAGAGCGTAAGGCGATTGCTGCTGTGTCCAAGGGCGCGCGTGAACGAGCGAAGAAGAACCTGGTGAACAACCCCAAACTGCGTGACTGCCAGGTTCACCTGAACGATGCCAAACCGGTTAAGAGTGCCAAAGATGCGGATGACGATCTGCGCTTGGAGAGTTCAATCTTCATCACCGAGGGTCTGTCTGCTTCGGGTTCCATCACCAAGAGCCGTGACGTGCGTACCCAGGCGGTGTTCTCGCTGCGCGGTAAACCGCTCAACAGTTACGGTCTGAGCAAATCGGTGGTGTATGAGAACGAGGAGTTCAATTGTCTGCAGTCGGCACTCAATATCGAAGACGGTCTGGATGAGTTGCGATACAACAAGGTGATCATCGCTACCGATGCCGATGTGGACGGTATGCACATTCGTCTGCTGATGCTCACGTTCTTCCTGCAGTTCTTCCCCGATCTGGTGAAGAAAGGGCATGTCTATATTCTGCAGACCCCGCTCTTCCGTGTGAAGGATAAGAATCAGATTATCTATTGCTATTCCGAAGAGGAACGTCAGAAAGCGCTCAATAAGATCAAGAATCCGGAGATCACCCGATTCAAAGGTCTTGGAGAGATCTCGCCGGATGAGTTCAAGGGTTTCATTGGTCAGGGTATTCGTTTGGACCAGGTGACGCTGCGTAAGGAAGATGCAGTGAACGAACTGCTTGCTTATTACATGGGTAAGAACACCACCGAGCGTCAGCAGTTCATCATTGATAACCTGGTGATCGAAGAAGACCGTGTCGAAGAGGAGTTTGAAATTTGAGATTTGAGATTTTAGATTTGTGCTCCCGCTGATTCTATTCATAGTACTAATCATCGTGGTGGTTGTGCTGTACGAGGTACGCGAGCGACAACGCGCCAAGCAGCCGGTTGAGGAACGTCCTCAGCCGCAAGATGCGCGTCCGGACGGTTGTTGCGGCGAACACCTGGTCTGCGAGCGGGAGACACTGCTGCAGACCAATGCGCAGATCGTCTATTACGATGATGAGGAACTGGATACGTTAGCGGGCATCGCGCCGGAGGAGTACACGCCGGCTCAACGCGATGCGATACGCGCGGTGTTCAATACCTTGCAGGAAAGCGATGTGCCCGGTTGGTGCCGGTCTATCCAGTTACGAAACATCGCCTTACCGGCAGATATACGAGAAGAAGCTCTGCTCATAGTGCGTGAGCGGAGACACAGAAATAATTAATCATACTGTCCATTTCATTCGGGGTGCTACGGCTGAGAACATACCCGCAGAACTTGAACAGGTAATACTGTTAAAGAAAATGAAAAAACGATTCTTTCTTTTGTGCGCTTTGGCGCCGCTGATGTCTGCTCTTGCGCAGACGAGTCAAGACACGTTGACTATTAGAGGCAGAGACATTGACGAGATAGAGGTGTCTGTTCCTCGAGTTCAACAAACGACCCTTTCTCACACCATCACTGCCAAGGATGAACTGAACCGCGACAACACGGGTCAGAACTTACCGTACCTGTTATCAACTATGCCGGGCTTGCAGGTGACGAGTGATGACGGCCTGGGAGTAGGGTACACTTATTTCCGCGTGCGCGGAACGGACCACACCCGTATTAACATGACGGTGAACGATGTGCCGCTGAACGACGGTGAGAGTCAGACTGTCTTCTGGGTGAACATGACGGATATGAGTTCTTCGCTCAGTAGCATAGATGTGCAGCGCGGCGTAGGAACGAGTACCAACGGTTCCGCTTCGTTCGGTGCCAGCCTGAACATGCGCACCGATAACGACGGTGATGACCATAGTCATTTTGTGCTGGCGTTCAACGGAGGTATGTACAACACGTTCCGCGAGATGGCGAGTGCCCATGTGGTGCTGCCCGGACAGTGGATGGCTAATGCGCGGTTCTCTAAAGTGAACTCGGACGGATTCCTGTACCGCACGAAGAGCGATTTGTACAGTTACTACGGCGATCTGGGTTGGTACGGTGCCCGCACCCAAGTGGTAGCCCGTCTGTTCGGTGGCAACGAGAAGACCGGAATGGGTTGGGAAGGTGTGTCGTATGAGACAGCCTATGGCCTCAACGGCGCTGACAGACGTTATAACCCGGCCGGCGAATATACGGTGACGGGTAGCGATGGCGCTGATTCCACCGTCTATTATCCCAACCAAACGGATAACTACGCGCAGCAGCATGCGCAAGTGGCGGTTACCCACCGTTTCACGCCGCAGTGGAGCCTGAACACCACACTGCACTACACGCACGGCGGTGGCTATTATGAGCAGTACAAGAAGAAAAAATACAGTTATTGGGGCTTGTCCGACAGCGGGAAGAGTTACGGCATGTATCAAAAATGGCTGGAGAACCATTTCTTCGGCGCGGTGCTTTCGGCCAAGTATATATCGGAGAACCTTGATGCGCAGTTCGGGGTGGCGGCTAACGATTATATAGGTGCGCACCGGGGTGTGTTGGATTATCTGGCCAAGCCTGCCTCCGCTCCGTTACCGGTGCACTATGAGTACTATCGCAACAGTGCCAATAAGATTGATGCCAACGGGTATGCGAAAGCCAATTGGCGGGTGATCAACCGCGCACAAGAGAAACTGAGTCTGTATGGCGATCTGCAGTACCGATTTGTGCGGTACACGATGGCGGGTGTCAATGACGAGACCATGACCGAACTGCCGCTGACGGTTGATTTTCATTTCTTTAACCCCAAAGCCGGTTTGACGTATCAGAACCGAGGTCACCTGCTCTCCGCTTCGTTCGCCATGGCGAACAGAGACCCGAGTCGAAGCAATTATACGGAGAACCTGAAGTACGATCCGGTTACGAATACGTATCAAGGCACGATGCCGCAGGCCGAGACCTTATACGACTATGAGTTGGGTTACTCGTACGCGCACACGCGTTTTAATATAGGTGTCAACCTCTATTTCATGGACTACGACAACCAACTGGTGCTCACGGGCGAGTATAACGATGTGGGTAAGTACCTGACCACGAACGTCAAGGACTCGTACCGCATGGGTGCAGAATTGAGTGCGGCGGTGAAGATCACGGACTGGTTCCGCTGGGAAGGGAATATGGTGGTTAGTCGTAACAAGATACAGAACTACAAGCAGTATATCGACCTGTACGATGACCAGGATAACTGGAACTGGGTGGGACAAGACAGCATCGTAGGCGATGTGACTATTGCTTTCTCGCCGACTATCACCGCGATGAGTTTGTTCACGTTCGACTACGCCGGTTTTGTGGGCACTATTCAAACGAATGTAACCGGTCGCCAGTATCTGGACAACACCATGGACGAGCACGCGATGCTCAAGGCCTTCACGACCACGAACGTGAATTTGCAATACACGTTGCCGCTTAAAAGTGAGCGGTTTATTCCTGAGGTGAAGTTACTCTGCCAACTCAATAATATCTTCAACGCCAAATACGCCAGCAACGGTGGTGCCGAAGCCAGCCGTTTTGCCGACGGTAGTCGTTGTGCGTGGTACTATGCCCAGGCGGGCTTTAACGTACACGCAGGATTTGTTGTGCAATGGTAGAAGTGATATAAGCAACCAGAACAGCGCCTGTGGGAATCCATCCCCAGGCGTTTTTTGCGTCAAAGAATGCCGCCCAGACGTTCTCTATCCATCCCATATACACCGCCACTGCCGCCCATGCGGCTACCAGTGCCAGGCCGATGAACGTGGCCAGTGCGGAACGGAAGTTGAACAGGTTCTTGTAAATGAGATAAGCCCAAATAGGGAGTATCAGGAACAGGACGGTAGGCAGCCAGTAAGACGCGATACCCAGCAGCAACGCCACTTGCAGACAGTGCTCTACGGAACTGGTGTGCCGCTCAATGCGGCTGATGATCCAGATACACAGCAGCACGAGCGCGGCTACCGGAAAGCCGAAGAAATAATGATACGGAACGTGCTCGCCGAGGTGCATGCCAAACCCGTACATCAGTATCGTCGGCACCAATGCACCGCCTATTGCCAGTAGCCAAAAGACTACCGGCAACAGGTGATACAACATATTTTGTGTGGCGCGTTTCATTATTCAATGAATCCTTTGCGGCGAAGCAGGTTGTTCGGATCTGCCTCTTTGCCGCGGAACTCCAGATACAGTTCCTGTGCATCGCGTGTACCGCCTTGCTCGAGCAGGTGACGGAAACGCTTTGCGGTCTCTGCGTCGAACAGATCACCGGTCTCTTTGAATGCTGCAAACGCATCGGCATCGAGCACGGCTGCCCAAGTGTAGCTGTAGTAACCGGCTTCATAACCGGTGGTGAAGATGTGGTTGTAGAAAGTCGGGCGGTAACGAACGATGATCTCATCGATCATACCCATTTGTTTCAGACTCTGTGCCTCAAACGCATTCACATCCAGTCCTTCCGCACTCGTCAACTCATGGAAATTCATATCCAGGATCGAAGCGGACAGCAATTCGGTTGTCACGAAGCCTTGATTGAACTTACCGGCGTTATTGATCTTCTCGATCAGTTCATCCGGAATCACCTCACCCGTCTGGTAGTGGAACGCATAGGTCTTCAGCACCTCCGGATCGTAGCAGTAGTTCTCCATGAACTGAGAAGGCAGTTCGACGAAGTCACGCGGCGTGTTCGTACCGGACAGGGATTTATAATGCGCCTTACTCATCAGTCCGTGCAATGCGTGTCCGAACTCATGGAACAGGGTCTCTACATCATCCATCGAGAGCAGCGACGGGTTACCGGCTGTCGGTTTGTTGAAGTTACCCACATTGATGATAACCGGACGGTGATCCACACCTTCAGCATCGATGTACTGCGGCAGGATATTGTTCATCCATGCACCCGGACGTTTGCCGGCGCGCGGGAAATAATCGGTGTACAGAATACCCACCAAGTCACCCTCAGCGTCCGTCACTTTGAATACCTCTACATCGGGGTTATAAACCGGCATATTGGTCAGTTGCTCAAACTGCAGGCCGTACAACTTAGTAGCCACGCCGAAAGCACCCTTGCGTACGTTGCTTAACTCGAAGTACGGTTTGAGTTCTTCCTCGTCCAATGCATATTTGGCTTTACGCAGTTTCTCAGCATAGTACCACCAGTCCCAGGGTTGCAGTTTCTCGCCCGGATAATCCTGCTCTAACAGTTCCTGCAGCGCAGCAGCTTCCCGTTTAGCAGCCTCCAGCGACGGCGCCCAAACGGATTGAAGGAAAGCGTCAACGGTCTGATGATCCTTGGCCATACAGTCTGCCAGAATATAATCAGCAGGGTTGTCGTAACCGAACAGTTGGGCTTTCTCGATACGCAGTTCCATCTCGCGGATGATAACGGCTTTGTTATCGTTCTCGTTGTCATGGTTAGCACGGGTAGTGTAGTCCATGAGCAGTTGTTTACGCAGTTCGCGGTTCTCGCAGTACTGCAGTACCGGCGTGAAGGAAGTGCGCTTCGGAGTGAAGAGCCATTCGCCCGGATGGCCGGCTGCCTTTGCCTCTTCTGCCGCTGCGGCTTTCGCACTCTCCGGCAGGCCTTTCAACTCCTCCTCGTTGGTGACGAAACGTTGGCAAGCATTGGTCTCTGCTACTACGTTGTTACCGAACTTAAGGGACAGCAGACCCAGTTCCTGGTTGATCTGCTTGAGGCGCTCTTTCTTATCCTCCGGCAGGTTAGCACCGTTATCCGCAAAGGACTTATAGGTCTCCGTTACCAGACGCATCTGCTCGGGGTTAAGACCTAACTGCTCGCGCTGGTCGTAAACGAACTTAACGCGTTGGAAGAGCGCATCGTTCAAGATGATACCGTCACTCAGTTCGCTCATCATCGGGCTCACTTGTTCCGCAATGGCATTCATCTCATCGTTACCGTCTGCCTCCAGCACGTTGAAGAACACACCGGCTACGCGTTCCAGCAACAGACCGGTACGGTCGAGTGCCACGATGGTGTTCTCAAATGTCGGTTCGTCAGGGTTATTCACAATAGCCTCCACTTCCGCTTTCTGCTCCGCGATAGCGGCCTCAAAAGCAGGCATGTAGTGCTCTAACTTGATTTGGTCAAATGCCGGTACTCCGTACGGAGTGTTCGGTTGATCCAATAAGGGGTTGTGGTTGCATGCTAATAAAGTCATAGCAATAGCTCCTAAAAGAATGTTTTTTTTCATACTATAATAATTGGTTTATCGTATTCGTACGTTGCGTTCCATGGACTGCTTGATGCGCTCGCGCAGTTCGCGGGACAGCGTGTCCGTCTTCTGATACCAGTGCGGACGGAAATCCTCTGCGAACTTGCACTTGGCGAGTTGGATCTTCAGATCGTCCATCGTACCGCTCACATTGACGCCGAGGTAGATCGGACTCAGCACATTGATGTCATAGTCGAACGTCATGTTCGTGTTATGCCGTCCGCCGAGTGCCACCATATAATTATCCATCTGTACGCACAGCGGGTAGAGGTCTATCTCGTTCTTGTAGATCGTCATCTCGGCATTGATGGAGTCGATGCGGTTCACGGTCTTTTTGTTGAACAGCAGCAGTTTGCTAATCTTGTCAAACGTCTCGCCGTCCAGTACCACCAGGTCTTGGGCTGTCAGTGAAGCAGCTCCGCGAAGCGTACTCATCTTCGGTTGATACTGACTGTTGAGGTATGTCTCCGCCGCCAAATGGAACTCCGCTGCGCCTTGGAACGAACTGAGCATCGGCACCATTTCTTCGAGATTCGGTATCATGGTCAGCAGTTCGTCTATGTCCACATCAATCATGTGATAATCGAATCCGAGGTACAGGTGGCTGCGTCGCGGGGTGCGGTACATGGCGGTTAACTGCAGTTTGGCTGCGCGGCAAACGAAACCGACCTCATCGAGAATCAGTTTACCGTCCTGAATATAGATGCCGCCCTTGAGGTCTTTTGCCACTTGATTGAAGATCTCCACCTCCTGCATATGGGTGTTGAGTGCCAGATTCACATCCGTGGGCACAAGGAAGGGATCGGCTTCCGATTTCTCTTCACTCTCCACTTTAGACTCTTGACTCTCAGTTTTCGGCTTTTCTTCTGAACCTTCATCGGCGCTGAACCACTCCATCAGTTGGTTGGCATCGCAGTGGTTGGACACCAGTTCCAGTTCGCCTTCCAGCACCTCCTGGTGACGGAACCACTTGCCGATATGACGCACGTACCCTTTGAGGTTGATGTCCGAGTGTCCTAACTCGATACGCGAGTCGGCGATTGTCATCTCGCGGTTGGAGTAACTGAAATCGATGGTCGGTATATACACCGTTTCGGGCAAACGCTCCGGCAGGTTCAGTTCGCCGTTCTTGAGTTGAATCTTCAGTCTCGGATTCCACTGCAGCAGCATATTCTCTCCTTCTTGGTTGTAACGCGCAGCGGCTTCCAGCACCAGCGCATCGGTCTTAGCGCTCAGTTCGCCTCCCATGTTCGCACGAAGTGCCGCAGTGTTGAGTTTGGCACTCATTCGTTTGCCTCCGCTCAAGAAAGCCTCCAAGGACGGAGACTGCAGGTCTGCATGAATCGTGTCGTAGTCGGCGTGCAACTGATCTGTGGTCAGCGACAGGAAATAATCCTCGCCTTTTGCCAGTACGTTACTTGCTTCCAGACGAATGACGGAAGCACCGAGGGTGGCGCGAATAGTGGTATCCATCGCAAAATCCACGTGTCGGGTATTCAGGTCGAGTCCCACCCAATTGGTGGGCGCCTTGCTCGGACGGCTGTTCGGTATCTGCAGTCGTGCATGGGTCTGCGGCAGGTCAGCCAACATGCTGTCCATCGCATAATGAATATCCGTCAGGTTCATATCGGCACTGATGCGACCTTTGTGCAATTGCATATTCGTCAGGTCGTCCAGACGTATCTTGGCATTGGCCGTTCCGGCCGCTTTGCCGGTGAGTGTCATCTCTTTGGGCAGGAAATAAGCGAAGTCCGGCAGGTTAGCGTCCAGATCCATTTTCAGGTCGAGCAGCATATTGCCGAGCAGGTTCTCTATGCGTCCGTTCGCCGCGAGGGTGCTCTGCTTCGTTTGCGCCTGCAGTTTTCGAAGAGTGACGGACGAGCTCTGTCCTTCGTTCAGGTTCAGATCGGCCGTTGCGTCCATTTGTATGTCGCGCAAGGTATAGGGAAGGGGTTTGTATTGTCCTTCACCGTCCTCCAGCAGCAGACGCGCCGTGATCAGCGGCCACTGCGTGGCACTGTACTGCCCGCGGATAACAGCGTCCAGTTGTGCCTTGCCGTCTATGTCAATGTCCTTGAGACCGGATGTGAATTTCTCCGGCACAAGTGCCAAGAGCGGTTTGATCTGCCATTGACCGGTTGATACGTTGGCATCAATAGCCATCGTGTCTCCTAATGTCACGTCGCCTTCTATACGAACATCAAAATCGTTCACTGCGAGTCGTGCGCCATCGAACGCAAAATGCATCGAGTCAAGGTTCATCGCCATTGGAGCGATTAACTCCACATGCAGACTGTCGGCATAAGTGTCACCTTGCAGCGTTGCGCACACATCGTGGGCGTCCAGGCAGATCAGCATGTCGTCCCAGTTATCCGCTTTGGCACTCAGTTCGGTGGTGCCCAGGGAAGCCGTGATCGTATCTTTGTCGTCGACAAAAACAATCGTTTGGGCTTTTAGCCGCAGTCCTTCCACCCGCAGCTCGTTAAACGGCAGCGAGAAGGCAGTCGTGTCTTCGGTGGCTGAATCGGGCGAAGAGACAAAGACATCCGTGAGGTTAGTGGTGCCGTTCGGCGCTATGTAGAAGTTCACCTGCGCGTCATCCAGGATGGCTTCGTGTATGTGCAGGTTCTTGTTGTTAATGAACTCCATCACATCCACCGTCGCCGTCAAGTGCGGCGCATACACCACGGTGTCGCTCTGCGCGCCTTCCATCGGATTGATCAACAGCAGTCCGTCCGCACGCAAGCCGAAACGCGGGAAAGTGGAGAAGAACGTCAGTTCCACTTCACCTATCTCGTGCTGACAGGTGATGTATTTGTCTGCTGCTTTACGAGCAATAGGAGTCAGGTGCTCCGGCGTGAAGACCACGTACATAGCTACGCAGGCCGTGATCACTACCGCCAGCACCAGACCTAACAGCGTCCAACCGATGCCCTTCAGTGTTTTCTTCAGTCCTTTTTTCATTTGGTCTCTACCACTTTAGTAAAGTAGAACTTGATGCTTTGATGCTCTTTCTCGTAGTACACCAGATCCGTGTCTGTCAGTTTGGATACGACATAGACCTTCGGAATCTCCGCACCCTCGTTATCCATCAGATGGATCTCCGTCAGGGTGCCGCTGGTCTCCAGTTTGTATTTGAACCAACCGTTGCCCGGATGTCCTAACTGTTCGCGATTCCAGATGAGGAACTCTTCGTACGTCATATCCGGATCATCCCATTCGGCATCGTCCCACTCACGACCTAAGAAATACGGATACTCCTCCGAGCGTTCTTCGGTGAAGCGCACAAAATGCTCCGTGTTGTTTTCCTGCCATAGTCCTTGCAGTTCGGACTGTTTGAACTCCGGCGTGTTGCTCTTCTCTCCGAAAAGCGAACAACTGCTGAAGGCTACGATCACCAGTGCCATCAGTGCCAAATAATAGCATTTTTTCATACCTTTTCTATCTTGATGTTCACGTTGTATCCATCCATTTCCAGGCTCTCGCCGCTTACGTTCTGCGCCAATTGCAGGGAGGTGGCGAGTACCTGCGAAGCAATATAATCGCTGCAATGCAGCACGGCGTTGTGTATCTCCGGCCGGTCTTCAAGAGTGATGGCGATGCGGTCGGTGATCTCCAAACCGGATGACTTACGCAGGTTCTGAATACGGTTAATCAGTTCGCGTGCGATACCTTCTTCAATCAGTTCGTCGTTCAACTCAATATCCAGCGCGATGGTCAGGATACCGTTGTTCGCTACGAGCCAACCCGGCATGTCCTCGGTGATGATCTCTACGTCTTCTGACACTATCGTGTAGTTGAAAGTTCTAATCTCCTTCGGAGAACGATCTGAATGTATGGAAAGTTGAAAGTTGAAAGAACCTTCGGACTCCATTTTTGCAATGTCATCTTGGGACATCGCATTGATAGCCGCAGCAAGTTCCTTCATGTTGGCACCTACTTTCTTACCGAGCACTTTGAACTGCGGTTTGATCTTCTTCACCAGACGAATCTCAGATTGCTCAGCCGGTACAATGACCAGTTCCTTCACGTTCACTTCGCTCTTAATCAGTTCCGCTACGTGCAGCAGTGCCTGTGTCGTCTCTGCATCGGGCGTCGGGATGACAGCTTTCTGCAGCGGTTGACGCACATTCTTCTCCGCACGTTTGCGCAGACTGAGAATCATCGAAGTGGCTTGTTGTGCCAGGTACATCTGACGCTCCAGTGTGGTATTGATGAGCGCTTCGTTCACTTTCGGCCATTCGCTGAGATGCACGGTCTCGCCGCAGAGGTCGCGATAGAGACGATCGGCATAGAACGGTGCGTTCGGTGCCATCAGTTGAGCTACGGTCTTGAGGCAAGTGTACAGCGTCTCATATGCCGCTTGCTTGTCGGCATTCATCTCACCTCCCCAGAAACGTTTGCGGTTCAGACGTACGTACCAGTTACTGAGGTCGTCCTGCACGAAGTCACTGATAGCACGACCGGCTTTGGTCGGTTCGTATGCTTCATAGGCTTCCGTCACTTCCTTCACCAGCGAATTGAGTTTGGAGAGGATCCATTTGTCGATCTCCGAGTATGCCGCATAGCCGGCTTGCTTCGGTTCTAAACCGGTCCACCCGTCCACATTCGCGTAGAGGGCGAAGAATCCGTAGGTGTTATAGAGCGTGCCGAAGAATTTACGACGCACCTCATCCACGCCTTCCGGATCGAACTTCAGGTTCTCCCATGGGCTGGAGTTGGTTAACATGTACCAACGTACGGCGTCTGCACCGTAGGTGTCGAGTGCACCGAACGGATCCACAGCATTGCCCAGACGTTTGGACATCTTATTGCCGTTCTTATCGAGCACCAGACCGTTGGAGATCACGTTCTTGTATGCCACCGAACCTTCAATCATCGTGTGAATAGCGTGCAGCGTGAAGAACCAACCGCGGGTCTGGTCCACACCTTCCGAGATGAAGTCGGCAGTACGCGGCAGATCGGCGTTCTCGAACGGATAGTGGTTCTGTGCATACGGCATTGCACCGGAATCGAACCATACATCGATAAGGTCGAGTTCGCGCTTCATCGGTTTGCCGCTCGGCGAGACGAGAATGATGTTATCTACGTACGGACGGTGCAAGTCAATCACAGACGGATTGTAATTGGCTTTGCTGTAATCGCCTACCTTATGCTTCGGCCACGGGTTGGCGCTCATGAAGCCGGCCTTCACGGACTTGTCTATTTCGGCGAACAGTTCTGCTATTGAACCGATACAGATCTCTTCGCTTCCGTCTTCCGTGCGCCAGATAGGCAGCGGTGTACCCCAGTAACGCGAGCGGGAGAGGTTCCAGTCGTTGAGGTTATTGAGCCACTGGCCGAAACGACCTGTTCCGGTCGATTCCGGTTGCCAGTTAATAGTCTGGTTGAGTGCGATCATCTGCTCGCGCGCCATGGTTGATTTGATGAACCAGCTGTCGAGCGGATAATAGAGGACAGGTTTGTCAGTTCGCCAGCAATGCGGATAGGAGTGCACGTGCTTCTCGGTCTTCAGCAGACGTCCGTCGGCTTTCATCTCCAGGCACAGGTGCAGATCCAGTGTCTCCGCTTTGGCAGCTGCGGCTTCGTCGTACTTACCGTTCACCATGAACTGCGGATCATAGGCGTTCTTCACCCACCGACCGGCATACTTGCCGTACAGGTCCACATTGACGTTCTCTTTCACCCACGCTTCGTCCAGGTCTTCTATCTTCCAATACTTACCGGTGAAATCGACCATCGGACGCGGACCGTAGTTCTTGGTCTGCATATAGAGTCCCGGTACACCGGCAGCATCTCCCACCTTCTTATCATCCGCACCGAAGGTAGGCGCGATATGTACGATACCCGTACCATCTTCGGTCGTTACGTAGTCACCCGGGATGACGCGGTAAGCGCCCGGTCCGGGATTTACCCACGGGAAGAGCGGTTCGTACTCCAGGCCGACAAGGTCTGTTCCTTTGTAACGAGCTACTATCTCTGCGTTCTCGAAGTATGCACTCAGACGTGCCTCCGCGAGAATGTAATTTTCCTCTTTTAACTCTCCATTCTCGTCTCTTAACTTTATCTCCACGTAGTCGATTTTCGGTCCTACACAAAGTGCCGTATTAGACGGCAACGTCCAAGGCGTGGTTGTCCAAGCGATGATGTAACGTCCGTCTTTCAGATGGAACTTAGCGGTGCAGGTAAGGTCTTTGACGTCACGATAGCAACCCGGTTGGTTGAGCTCGTGCGAACTCAGTCCTGTTCCGGCTGCCGGCGAATAAGGTTGAATGGTGTAGCCTTTGTATAAGTAACCTTTCTTATAGAGTTCCTTGAGCAAGTACCACAACGTCTCGATGTACTTGTTGTCGTACGTGATATACGGATCGTCGAGGTCCACCCAGTAACCCATTTGTTTGGTCAGGTTCGTCCACTCGCGTGTGTATTTCATCACCTCGCGGCGGCAGGCGGCATTGTATTCATCCACGCTGATCTTCTTGCCAATATCTTCTTTGGTGATACCGAGCATCTTCTCCACACCGAGTTCCACCGGCAGACCGTGGGTATCCCAACCGGCCTTACGGCGCACCTGATAACCCTGCATCGTCTTGAAACGGCAGAACGTATCTTTGATGGTACGCGCCATCACGTGGTGAATACCCGGCATACCGTTTGCGGAAGGAGGTCCTTCGAAGAACAGGAACTGCGGATGTCCCTCACGGGTGGAAATACTCTGCTCGAACAGGTGTTCGTTTTCCCACTGCGCCAGCACCTCACGGCTCAACGCAGGCAAATCTAATCGTTTATACTCGTTAAATTTTTTCATATCTGTCTCTAAACTCTTAACTCTCAAATAATCGTGCCCGTTAGGGCTAAGAACTCTTAACTCTTACTCATGCGTAATCTCCGGCGCTACTATCTGCAGGAACGAATTCGGTAACGGCAGTCGGTTCGGTCCGCAACTCTGTCCGTAGGGGTTCCGTTTGAAATCACCGTTCTCCTCTTTGCGTTCCTGTCCGTCAATGAACTTGGTCATCAGGTAGATGCCCAGCCGTTGCCAGTCAGCCACGAGGTTCTCTGCCTGCGAGCAGGAGTAGTCAGTAAGGAACGCACGTGCTTCTTCATCACTCATCTCAGCCACTTGTGCGTCCAAGCCGGCAGTCTGCACATTGAACTTATCGTCCCATGCCTGTTGCAGATTACGAATATGCGGGTACATACGGCTGTACTTGGTGTATGCCCAGTTGGCTACCACGTTGAATGTCCACCAAGCACTGGTGGGTGAGAACGTGTAACTGTCTCCGTTACCTTCCTCAAAGCACTCCGGTACGCGTTGAATACAACTGTACATCGGCGTGTAGCATGAGCAAGCGGCGTCATCCACTCCGAACCAGAAGATACCGTACCGGTTATTGCTTCTCATCTGGCTCACGAACGACCACGCGGTCTGTTGGGTGGCCGTCGGACGCTCGTACCAGTACTGCAACGTGTCTGTACCGTTGACAGCGAACTTGAATCCGAGTCCGCCGTAACGTAACTTACTGTTCCACGGACCGGCATCGGTACCTTGGGTGATGTCCAGCGGTGTGCCTTTGTATTCATCGCGCATGCACTCTTTCATATCCTGCACACTCACTTTGCGGTTCGGTACAATCCAAAGCGGCATATGTTCGCCTTCGTTCCGGCCGTTGGTGGCACGGAAAGTGGCACCGGTAGCGTAATCGAAATATTGATCCATCTCATCGGAGAAATGGCGGAAGAACGACCATACGCGTGCCTCGCACACATAGAGTCCGCTGAAATCGAACGGATTATACGCCGCTTGGAAACTGAAGTCTTTGTCCGCACCGGTGAAGAACCCTTTCTCGCGTGCGAATGCAATTACGTCTTTGTCATACATCCAGTCTCCGTTGCACACGCAATTCAGTTTCTTCTGCAGTCTTTTCTGTTCAGCCGTCAGTTTGGTTTTGCCTTGCGGAATGGTGGTGATACGACTCTGGTTAGCGTGGCCTGCGATGGCATTGTCCGGAATCCGAACAGCCACCCAGTTAGCACCTTTCTTACCCGGTCCTTTACCGATCAGATCCATCATCCATACTTCATTCGGGTCACCGATGGAGAAGGTCTCTCCTTCGGAGGCGTAGCCGTATTCGTTGACGAGGCTAATCATGCACTCAATGGCTTCGCGTGCGGTCTTACTGCGCTCCAAGGCGATGTAGATAAGACTTCCGTAGTCTATACCTACGGTGTCCCACAGCGCTTCACGTCCGCCCCATGTGGTCTCACCGATGGTCACCTGGTGTTCGTTCGTGTTACCTACCACCGAATAGGTGTGTGCCACTTGCGGAATCGTACATTGCGGTCTGCCGGAGTCCCAGTCTTTCACTTCGCGCACCGCTCCTTCCTCGTAGTCGGCAGCGGGTGAAAAATGCAAAAATCCGTACATGCCGTACGAGTCGGCTGCGTACGAGATCATCGTACTACCGTCTGCGGAAGCGTTCTTTCCTACCAGAAAATTGGTACACGCGAATGCTGCCACCGGCAGTACAAGCGCCATCATCAGAATTATCTTTTTCATATCTTTCATTCTTTCATTCATTCACTCATTAACTCTTTAACTCTTTCATTCTCTCACTCGCTTTGCGGAGTGCAATGGCGTACGCTTGGCGGTAGTACTTGAAGAAATGCTTCCAGTCGGCTTTCTTCGCTACTGCTTCCGCCTCCTTGCGTGCGCGGGCTTTATCCTCTTTCGACAACCGGTCGAAGCGCAGCAAGTCGTCTGCTATGTGTTCCGCCACTTGGTCGAAGTTAGAGTCATTGCGTTCAATCACCACTACACCGTACTGGTCTTTCTGTTGCGCTGCCCATGCGCCGAAACCGGCTAACGAAGTGGTGACGGTCGGTACGTGGAACGCACAGGACTCTAAAGGGGTGTATCCCCAGGGTTCGTAGTACGAAGGGAAGACCGTTACGTCCATACCGATCAGCAAGTCGTAATAGGTCTTACCGAACAGCGGATCGTGTCCGTCCAGGTAATAGGGAACGAACACGGCGCTCACGCGACCTTTGCGTGCCGGAGCGCGGTCGAGGTACGGAATCATCACGAATGCGATCACCTCGCGCTCCAACTGGTTGCTGTGGTAGATCTTCTGTGCCAACTTATCCAAGGCAGAAGCGAACACATCAATACCTTTGTTCTTCCACTCCTGTCGTCCGGAGATGCACACAAACAGGGCATTCTCCGGCACCACGCCTCCGAGTTGTTCGCCTGCCACTTTGCGTAAGAGTGCCCGTGCTTCCGCGCGTTTCTCGTCAAACGCTTTACCTTTGGGCACGAAAGTGGGTTCGAATCCGTTCGGCGTCACGATATCCACCGGTTGATCGAGCAGCTGTTTGCATTCGCGCGCGGTGATGTCACTCACGGTCGTGAAACAATCCGCATGATGCGCAGCCTGTTTCTCTACCGAGTGCTTGGACACCATATTCAGTTCGTACGCCATCTGGTCGCCGTTGTACCCTTCGAAATAATCGTACAGCGGTTTGCCGTTTCCGGCTATCGAACGACCGATACCCGTTGCGTGTGTGGTGAACAGCGTAGCGATCTGCGGACAGTGGTCCTGCAAGTAGAAGATGGAGAATGCCGTCTGCCACTCGTTGGCATGCATGCAGACACTAGGCAGACTAGTTGTCCTAGGCTTCCTAGGCTGACTAGTTAAATAGTTGTACAGCGATTCCATCACCATTCCCGCGGCGTAACCGAACAGACAGGACTCGTCGTAGTCGCCGTAAGCGGCGTGGCTCTGTACTTGGAACTTATCCCACGCCCACGCGTAAATCGCATCTTTCTTCGGCCATAACGCATCGAACTTAAGCAGGATAGCCATCGGTTCTCCCGGCACTTTCCATCGTCCGATACGAATAGGTATGTCTTTTAACTCTCCACTCTTAACTCTCCACCCTTTAAGAAGCGATTTGTCTTCCTTAAAGTAGATATCACTGTGTTCTCCGAAATCAGGGCCGAAGAAGAACACTTTGTCCGGATGCTCGGCTTGCATCGATGCCGCACGGGTGCTCAGTACCGCATAGATACCACCTACGCGGTTACACACTTCCCATGAGGTCTCAAAAATATAATCAGGTTGTAACATATTCAATCTTTAATCCATCGCCAGTTTCGTCACGCCTTTCACTTCATTCAATGGAGTGGGGACGGTGACGAACTTATTATTATCCGATCCCACGAACGGCATATACCAAACACCGTTCGCATTCGCCCAGTAGATGCGGTTGTCATACCGGGTGTCGAGTATCATGGCCGAACACGGTGCGGCATCAATCTGCACGAGGTTCGCACCGTCTATGTTAGCTACCCACAGGCCGTTGGCGCGAATATAGATCTTGCGGTTCGCGATATGAAAACCTTCCATCTCCGGGAACACGGTCTGCAGTTCGCTTAGTGTGAACGTATAGCCGTTATAGACCTGCATCGTGTCTTGCTCTGCGTCCAGATAGGATGTGACAGAAGTCCATTTCGGAGCTTCTGCCCGTTGCCCGAAGATACGCTGACGATAGTCCGACGAAGGAGTACGCATATACAGGGAGTTCGTGGCACGGTCGTGCACGCGGAAGGTCTTGGTGGTGTACGTCGTTTCGCCGTTCATGGTCACCCGCAGCCCTAACTTCACTTCCGTGGCGCGCACAAAATACAAGTTGAGCGTGGATCCTGTGATGTCCCATTCGTCGCCATCCATCTCAAAGAGCACGGTGTCCTGCATGTCCGTGCTGCCTACATTCCACAGGTACTCTACTTCGTAGTTGTACGGGTTGTACACATTCGCCGTGAAGGTGTAATCTTGATAGATATAGAACACGCTGTCCTCGCACACGAAGGTCGGAACGGTGTCATAGACCGTTATCTCTGCGGTCTTGGACAGGTAGTTTTTGTTGTCCACTTTCAGGGTTACCACATATGTGCCGGGACGTTTGTAAACGTGGTTAGGAATCTTCAGAGTCGAGGTACTTCCGTCGCCGAAAGACCATTCCCATTCTTCACCTCCGGAACAGAGGTTGGAGAACTTAACCGTTTCGCCTGCTTTGGGTTCGGTAGGTGTGTACGAGAAGTTCACATCTATCTTCTTACATCCCATCAGCGCGATGCAGCAGAGTGTCAATAATAGAATAGTTTTTTTCATAATTATCTTTGGCATTTAGCCAATGTATTTCCTTGTCGCGTCGGAACCAAGTCAGTTGTCGTTTGGCATAATGACGCGTGTTTTGTTGTATCAGTTCGATGGCGCGATTCCGATCGTACTCGCCGTCAAAATAAGCGAACAGCTCCTTGTATCCGACTGTCTGCAGACTGTTCAGTTGCCGTTTGTCGTACACCCGCCGTGCTTCTTGCTCCAGCCCGTCCGCCATCATCTGTAGCACGCGGCGGTTGATGCGGTCGTATAACTCCTCTCTCGGTCTGTCCAGTCCGATCTTGACGATGCGGAACGGCCGTTGCTTGCGGGTGTTCGTTCGCAGCGAAGAGTAGGGTTGTCCGGTGGCAAGGCTTAACTCCACGCAGTGTGCGAGTCGGGCAGGGTTGGATTGATCCACCGTCTTCCAGTACTCCGGATCCAGGCGCTGCACTTCGCTCTGCAACCATTGGAGTCCGTTCTGTTCGTAGGACTGCTGCACTTGTTGGCGGATGTCTGCGGGCACGGAAGGCAGATCGTCTAATCCGTAGCAAACGGCATCCGCATAGAGCATCGAACCGCCTGTCATCACCAGTACGTCGTGCGTTGCGAACAAGCGCTCCATCAATTCCAGCGCATCCCGTTCGAACTGCCCGGCGTTATAGTCCTGCTCGAGCGCGCGCGTAGCAATGAAGTAATGCGGCACGCGTGCCAGTTCGTCCGGTGTCGGGGCGGCGGTACCGATCGGAATATCCCGATAGACCTGCCGGCTGTCACAATTGATGATCGGGCAGCGGTACTGCTCCGCCACTCGAAGCGAGAGTTCTGTTTTTCCCACTCCGGTCGGTCCTACTATGAGCAGAAGCGTTTTCAATTAGAACATCGTTCCGTCGTCGAAACTGAGATCTTGGAATCCCTCGTAGTCAATGTCGCCCAGATCGTACTCGTCTTTGAACTCGTCGTCGAACATAAAATCATCCTCGCTGCCGCCCTTGGTGCCTAAACCGGCTAAGGGGTCTTCGGATTTGAGCTGCTTGGGCGCTTTGCCTCGGCTCTCCACGCACTCCACGCCGTTCATGCTGCCCGGCTTAATCTCTTTGAGCGAACCGAAGAAATAACGCTCGAACATCGGATCGAAGATGTAAATAAGGCGTTGACCTTGCTCCTCGATCAAGTCGCTCAAGCGCGTCTCGTTCATCACCATGTTGTCGTACTCGAAGTTCGAGTCCATCTCCACGAGGGTCACTTCCTGTCCTTTCTCCCACTCGTCGTTGCACAAAAAGAACGAAGTCATCTGGTCGTCGGGATAACCGACACTCTTCAAAATAGCTTCGTGTAACTGCAGAAACGTAGCGTCTGCATCAGCTTCAAACACGCGGCGGAAGTTCGGATCGCCTTCCTCACACGAAAAAGTAAATCTGTATATCATAATAACTCGATTATTGTCTGTTTACCAAACCGGGCGCAAAGGTACTATTTTTTTTTGACATATGCAAGAAAATTCTAAAAACTTGCAAATAAATTTGCATATATCAAAAAAAAGCAGTACTTTTGTGCCGAAATTGCGTGAGTGTGCACATATGTGTACGATATATGTGTGCGCTGTGCGCAATAAATAGTGTGTAACCAAAACGATTTTTTATGGTACGTAGAAATGGCAAAATCGGAGTTTATTATTGAGGTTAATCATGTTTCGAAGCAATTCGAGGATGGTAAATTTGCGTTAGATAACGTAAGCCTGCAAGTGAAGAAAGGCGAGTTCGTTACGATCTTGGGTCCATCGGGCTGCGGTAAGACGACGCTGCTGCGTTGTATAGCCGGATTCCAGGTGGCGAGTTCAGGAGAGATATTACTGAAGGGTGAAGATGTGACGAAGACACCGCCTTACAAGCGTCCTGTTAATACTGTGTTTCAGAAATACGCTTTGTTCCCGCATTTGAATGTGTTCAACAATGTGGCGTTTGGTTTGAAACTGAAGAAAGAGGACCCGGAGACGATTAAGAAGAAAGTGCGCCAGGCGTTGAAGATGGCGAACTTAACGGGTTACGAAGAGCGCAAAGTGGATACCTTGAGCGGTGGTCAGCAGCAGCGTGTAGCGATCGCGCGTGCCATCGTTAATAAACCAGAGGTTTTGTTATTGGACGAGCCCTTGAGCGCATTGGATCTGAAAATGCGCCATGACATGCAGATTGAGTTGAAGGAGCTGCATGAGAAGCTCGGTATCACCTTCATATATGTCACTCATGACCAGGAAGAGGCGCTGACGCTGAGCGATCGCGTGGTGGTGATGAGTGAAGGAAAGATTCAACAGATAGGTACTCCGACCGATATTTACAACGAGCCGCAAAACTGCTTTGTGGCTGATTTCATTGGCGAGAGTAATATATTAAGCGGCACCATGATTCGCGATAAGCGCGTAGAGTTCTGCGGGCAGGAGTTCGATTGTATCGACACCGGTTTCGGCGAGAATAATCCGGTGGATGTAGTCATTCGTCCGGAGGATATTTATGTTTGGCGCAAGGAAGATGAGAAGCGCGGAAAAGTGGTGGCGAACGAAGAGGACGATGCGGAAGACCGCGTGCCGAAAGGGAAGTTCACCAAATGGTACGGCGAGGTGCAGAGTTGTATCTTCAAGGGCGTGCACTACGAGATGCGTGTGCTCACGCCGGATAAATACGAGTTCTTGATTCAGGATTATCATGAGTATCTGCCGGGCACGGAGATAGGAATGCTCGTCAAACCGGAGGATATTCAGATCATGAGGAAAGAGCACTATATCTACAATTATTTCGAAGGCGAAGTGCTCAAGAACGGCAAGGTTCGTTTCCTCGATGCCGAATGGGAAGTGATGCCGAAACAGTTGGAAGGACTGGAAGCGGGAGAGCAGGTTCAAGTGCTGGTGCCTTTCCGTTCGATTGATTTGCAGGACTACGAGGAGGAAGGTGTTCTCTCGGGCGAAGTGCATTTTATCTTGTTCAAGGGTAACCATTTCCATCTGACCATTCGCACGGACGAGGGACACGACCTGTATGTGAACACGAATGATGTGTGGGACGATGGCGACCGCGTAGGTATAGTTATTCCGAAAAAAGAGATCTTGATTCGACGCAAAGATGAGTAAGTTAGTACAAATATTTTCTTCGCGTCGCACGTGGGCATGGCCGTATATCCTGTTCCTGGGATTGTTCGTGGTGCTCCCGCTGATTTTAGTGGGTGTGTATGCGCTGACGGATATTGACGGTAATTTTACGTTACGTAACTTTGCGAAGTTCTTCACGCATAGCGAGGCGATACAGACCTTCTTCTATTCGGTGATGATAGCGGTGTTCAATACCGTCATCTGCCTGCTCATCGGTTATCCGGCGGCGTATATCATGGCGCAAGCGGATTTCAAAACGCCGAAAGTGATGGCGATGCTGTTTATCTTGCCTATGTGGATCAATTTCCTGCTGCGAACCGTGGCTACGGTGGAGTTGTTCAACATGTGCGGTCTGCCTTTAGGCGAAGGCGCGTTGCTGTTCGGTTTGTGTTACGACTACCTGCCGTTCATGATCTATCCGATTTACAACACGCTGCAGAAAATGGATAACTCGCTGGTGGAAGCGGCGCAAGACTTAGGTGCCAACCGCTGGCAGAGTTTCTGGAAAGTGATCGTGCCGATGAGTATGCCCGGCGTGTATAGCGGTATCGTGATGGTGTTCATGCCGACCGTCAGTACCTTCGCTATCGCCGAACTGCTGACGCATAATAATATCAAACTGTTCGGTAGTCTCATTCAGGATTATATCACCACGACGGATCTGCTGAACTACGGTGCCGTGCTCAGTATGGTACTGCTTATTATCATCGGTCTGACGTCGTTCTTCGGCGATCATGACAGTAAAGAGGAAGGAGGGCTGGTATGATGAGAGACCGCTACGCTGTAAGACCGGCTATGCCTGTAGGACCGCTACGCTGTAAGACCGGCTACGCCTGTAGGATAATACTCGCATTTATCCTCTCCTTATTCCTTACCCCTGCTTTTGCGCAGTCGAACTTGACGTACACGGTGAAGGTCGGTACGACGGGTGAAGTGAAGGTGCTGCAGGAGTTCCCGGAGAGCTACTCGGCGGAGAAAGTGAATATAAGTTTAGGAGAACTAGTCGACCTAGGAAACCTAGACGGCCTAGATTTTGCCTTTGCGAACGAAGGTACGGAAGCCCTGCGTGCATGGGGTGACAGTGTGTACGGATATACGGATGAAGCGGATGTGCAGTGGAGTGTATGGCGAAGCCGCAAAGAGAGTAAGAACCGTCAGCAGAACGTGCTGATGAAGAACGGCCGCGATGCGTTTGAGCAGTATCTGCATCAGACGCTGGACGTGCAACGCAGTCGCGGTTGGATCTGGTGGGTGTTCGCCGGTGTGATAGGTCTGGCAGTAGCCGTGTATGCGTTCTTCCTGATACGCAAACGTAAGGCGGAGAAGCATTTGTCGAGTGTGGAGCAGGAGACCCTTCGTCGCAATCGAATGGGCCAACGCAGGCATTATATATCGCAGGCGTACCTGTGGACGCTGCTGCTGGTGCTGTACGCACCGATTGCGCTGATAGCCGTGTTCTCGTTCACGGAGAGTAAGATCTTAGGTAACTGGACCGGATTCTCCTTCGGGCTGTACGCCAACCTGTTTACCGGCAAAGCGGATGCGGGATTGAACAGCGCCATCGGTTATACGCTGCTCATTGCGTTAGTGGCGGCAGTATGCTCCACCATATTGGGCACGTTGGCTGCTATTGGTATCTATAACATGCGTGCGCGAAGCCGTAAGATGGTTAGTCTGCTTAACTCCGTGCCGATGATCAACCCGGATATCATCACCGGTATATCGCTCTTCCTGCTGTTCGTGGCGTTGGGCATGAGTCAGGGTCTGGCCACGGTGTGCATCGCGCACGTGGTGTTCTGTACCCCGTACGTGGTGCTGAGCGTGCTGCCGCGACTGAGTCGCATGAACCCCAACACCTACGAGGCCGCGCTGGATTTAGGTGCCACACCGGCACAGGCGCTGCGAATGGTGATGCTGCCGGAGTTATGGCCGGGTATGCTAAGCGGATTCATCTTGGCACTCACGCTGTCCGTAGATGATTTCGGTGTCACCTTCTTCACCAAAGGAAGCGGAGGACTGGAGACGCTCAGTACGTTTATCTATTCCGATGCCCGCAAAGGTGGTTTGACGCCTGAGTTACGTCCGCTGTTCACCATCATTCTGCTGGTGATGCTCACGGCATTGATCATCATCAATGTGCGAGACCGAATGAAAAAAGAGAAGTAAATAGTTTTTAATCAATCAATATTTAAGGAAATGAAAAAGATTTCAACTTTCATTTTGGCTTTAGTAGCCATCGTAATGAGTTCTTGCGGCGGTACCGACCGTGCGCATCAACTGAAAGTGCTCAACTGGGCGGACTATATTGACGAGCAAGTCAAGGCCGATTTTGAGCAGTGGTATTTTGAGCAGACCGGCGAGAAAGTGGAGTTGGTGTATGAGATGTTCGACATCAACGAGACCGCGCTGACGAAGATTGAAGTAGGCCACGAGGACTACGATGTGTTCTGCCCGTCGGAGTATATCATCGAGCGCATGTTGAAAAAAGACCTGCTGATTCCAATTCAGAAAGACAGTATTCCGGACAGCATCTATTATTTCAACAACATCTCGCCGTTCGTGCTGGATAAATTCCAACAGATGTCTCCGAGCGAGGATGTGAAAGTGAGCGATTACACAGCCGGCTATATGTGGGGAACCACCGGTTTCATCTACAATCCGCAGTACGTCGATCGCGAGGAGTTGACCAGTTGGGCAGCTATCCTCAATCCGAAGTTCGAGAACCGCATTCTGATGAAAGATGCGTTCCGCGATGTATATTCGGTATTGGTTCTGTACGCTTTCGCTGATCAGATTGAAGCCGGCGAAGTGGATCGTGACGAACTGGTTCGTAACATCACCCCGGAGCGCGTGGAGGCGGTTAAACAGGTATTGCTGCAAGCCAAGAAGCAGATTAGCGGTTGGGAAGTGGACTTCGGTAAAGAGGAGATGACCAAAGGTAAAACATGGTTGAACCTCAGCTGGTCCGGTGATGCGCAGTTCGCTATCGAAGAGGCTTCGGAAATGGGCGTGATGCTTGATTATATCGTTCCGCAAGAGGGTTCGAACGTATGGTTCGACGGTTGGGTGATCCCGAAGTATGCGAAGAACGTGAAGGCTGCTACCTATTTCATCGACTATATGTGCAAGGCACAGAACGCTTTGGCGAACATGACTGCCATCGGTTATGTGTCGTGTGCAGGTGGTGAGAAAGCCGCTCCGGTTATTCTCGCTGCGCAGAACGATGAAGAAGCATGGCCGGAGACCGTGGACGCCAGCTATTTCTTCGGTGAGGAACCGATCGTAGTGGACGGTGACACGTTGGATACGCATGCGCTGCACCTCAATCCGGTTTACTATGCAGACAAGAGCACGATCGACCGCTGCGCACTGATGCACGATGCCGGTGACGCACAAGAGATGCTTCTTGAGATGTGGAACGAAATTAAATTAGCACGATGAGACTAAACATTAAACTAGGCATACTAGGTGTTCTAGGTTTCCTAGGCGTCCTAGTCACTCCTGCTAATGCGCAGACCTCCGAGATGGAAGAGCGCTACAACGCGTTAGCGGAGCGCTTTGAGGTGCGCGACAAGCTGTTGATGCGCGATCTGAAGGCGTATCTGCAGGCCTACCCGTACACCACGTTTGCCGATGAGGTGAACTTCATGCAAGCGGTGCTGTACACGGAGAAGTCCAGTTTCAAGCAGAGTATCAAACTTTTTGAGAACATCGACCGCAAGGCGCTCACTCGGCCGCATCAATTGGATTACTCGTTCTACCGCGGCTATAACTTCCTGATGATGGAGGAGTACCGCACGGCGGCTGTCTATTTCCATGTGTTGTCCAAATCGGAGAACCGCTATACGGTGCGCGCAAAGTACTACTATGCCTACTGTATGTACATGCAGGGCGAGTATGACAAGGCGTTGCCGTACTTCACGGAACTGGAGAACGACCCGACCTATTCCAAGACGGTGCCGTATTATCTGACGCAAATATACTACGCCAAAGGGGAATACGAAGAGGCGGAGCAACGTGCTTTGGCGCTGTTGCAAGCTAATCCCGAGAGTAGCAATAACACCGAGTTGCATCGTCTGCTGGGTGAGATATACTACTACAAAGACGATTATCGTCAGTCCGTCAGCCATTTCGCGCAATACGAGCGTGGTGCAACGGCGAACAAAGTGGAGTTGGTACGCACGGATATGTATATGTTAGGTGCAGCCAATTATGAACTGGGCGCTTACAACGAGGCGGTTAGGTACCTCAAGAAAGTGAAGCAGCAGAACGACTCTCTGTCGGAGGCTTCGTGCCTGCTGTTAGGCCATTCGTACGTAGCGCTTGAGCAACCCGAGCAGGCGAAACTCTCGTATCAGGCTGCGGCGGCGTATAAACTGACGCCTGCGGTGACGGAGGAGGCGTGGTACAACTACACGCTCTGCACCTATCAGTCGTCCAGCGCGCTGGGTGAATCGGTACGGGCGTTCAATGAGTTCTTGACGAAGTTCCCCAACTCGAAATACGAGAACAAGGTCTATCAGTTGTTATCGGACGCGCTGATGCGCTCGAAGAACTACGCGGCGGCTATCGAGACACTCGATGCTATTCCTAACCCCTCCGCTAAGATGCTGCAGACTAAGCAGTACCTGCGTTACCAGTTAGGTGCCGATTGTTTCCTGCAGGGCAAACTGCAGCAGTCTATCGACTGGACTACGGAGGTGATTAACCATGCTTCGGAGTCGGATCAATACACGGCAGAAGCGTATTACCTGCGTGCTGAGGCGGCGTACCGCTTGCGCAATTATGTGGCGTGTGAGGCGGACCTCAACCGCTTCTTCTCCCATCCGTCAGCCAAACGGTCGGAGAACTACACCATCGCTAAGTATCTGAAAGGTTACACGGCGTTCTCGCAAGGCAAATACGAGGCGGCACGGGAGGCTTTCTCTTCCTACATAGACGGTGCGCTGGCTACGGAGGCTACTTATGCCGATGCACTGAACCGAATAGGTGACTGCTATTTCAATGCCCGCGAATTCAGCCGTGCCATCTCGTACTACACCCAGGTAAGTAACATCAATGCCTCCGGAGCGGACTACGCGCTGTTCCAGAAAGGATACGCGTTGGGCTTGCAGCATAAATATGCCGATAAGATCACGGTGCTTAAGGAACTGATTCGTCGTTACCCGCGTTCGGACTATGCCGATGACGGTACGTACGAGATCGCCCGTGCGCAACTCCAACAGGAGGACGAGCGTGGTGCTATCTTGACATATGAGCAGTTACTGGCTGTTTATCCGCATTCGACGCTGGCTAAAAAGGCTTCGCTCGAGCGCGCGATGTTGTACCGCAACCTGGGACAGAACGACCAGTCTATTGCTGCGTATCGTGAGACGATTGAGAAATATCCGGCTACCGATGAGGCCTATGCTGCGTTGGACGCCCTTCAGGCGCTGTACGTGGAGTTAGGTCGCGTGGACGAGTATCTGGAGTTCACCAAGACGCTCGCGCGTGTTAATATGAATGTGTCCACGCAAGAGGACAGTCTGATCTACGCTTCGGCGGAGATTCAGTACATGCAGGCTTCGTATCAAAAGGCCGCAGTGGCGTTGAACAATTATATCACGCAGTTCTGTGCCGGTGGCCGTTATTGCACCACGGCGCGGTATTATCTGGCGGATTCGTATTATCGTCTCGGTAAGACCTCGGAGGCCTTAGCGCAATACCTGGTACTGGCGGAGATGAATGCTAATCCGTATCAGGAGGAAGCAGCTATCCGCGTAGCGGAGATATGCTACGACAAGGCGGATTATAACTGTGCGTTGGAGGCTTTCTATCGCATGCATAGTCTGGCATCGAGCCGCGAGAACACCACGATTGCCCGTTTGGGTATCTTGCGTTGCACGCAGGCACTAGGTCGTCATCAGGCGGCTATCGATATAGCGGATCAGATCCTGGCCGACCTGCCGGTAAGCGATGAGACCAAAGCGGAAGCGCTGTACGGTCGTGCGAAAGCGAACGTGGCCTTGGGCCAGTGGCTCAAGGCGCAACCCGATCTGGCAGCGCTGGCTACCGATGTACGTACGGCACAAGGCGCGGAAGCGAAATATCTGTTGGCGCAGAGCTATTACGAACTGCAGTTATTGGATGAGTCGGAACAGGAGGTGATGTCTTTCACCCGCATGAACACCCAGCAGCAGTACTGGTTAGCGCGCGCACTGATCCTGCTTAGTGACATCAACCGCGAACGGGGTGAACTGTTCCAAGCACGTCAGTACCTGCTCGTGCTGCAGCAGAACTACACCATCACCGGAGACGACATACCGGCGCTCATTGCTGCACGCATCGCACAACTGGATCAATTGGAACAACCTGAAGTAAGAGAGGAGGTTGAAGATGAAGAATAAATATTTCGACATTACGTCATTACGTTATTACGTTATTACGATAGCGCTATTCATAAGCGCCGCCTCTTTCGCGCAAGAGGACAGCACGCTGAACCGCAGCGTGACGGTAGAGCGTGATTTCCAACCGGTTATTCAGGCGGCCGGCAAAGTGGCTACCAAGCCGGCTGTGGTGGAGACCACCATCGAACCGGTAGAGGTGGAGTATTCGGATTATACGGCTACGGTACAGACCGACCCGACGGTGGATCCCTTGGCATCGCAGATAACGCGTTTTGCACCGGGACAACGCTATAACGGGTATATACGTGGCGGTTTAGGCCACCCGAACACCCTGTTCGATTTCGGGTATCGTCTGGACGACGGTAAGAATTCCATTTTGGATGTCTATGCCCATCATCATGCAGAGTGGGGACTGGCTACGCTCAGTAAGACCAAAGTCGGACTCAATTTTACGCATACGTTCAGCACCGCAGACCTGTATTTCGGTGTGAATGGCGGGAATATATTCTACAACAAGTACGGCCATTTCTACGACTACAGCTTCGATAACTCGAACATGTGGGCCAAGAACGATGTCGCTTATCCGAAGCCCTATTCTATTGATGCCAAGGACAAGACAAGTCTATGGACCGCTGAGGTCTATCTGGGTATCAAATCGAACGCCAAGCAGGATTTTAAATACCGCATACAAACCGGTTATGCTATTTTTGCCAAGGCCCAAGCAGTCGCAGAGCATCAGGTTCGCACCAGTGCTTCGTTCGACTGGCATGCGGAGGAACACCACGTGGGAGCGAACGTGTATGTGCAGGATAACTTCCTGCAGTTACGCGGCGCATTAGCGGCTGCTATACCGGATTCGCTCTATGGCAGTCGTCATAATTTCCGCATCGAACCGTATT
The DNA here is from genome assembly GCA_017401985.1 of Paludibacteraceae bacterium. Classification (GTDB taxonomy): domain Bacteria; phylum Bacteroidota; class Bacteroidia; order Bacteroidales; family Paludibacteraceae; genus Colicola. Next base: position 44,679 of record JAFPNK010000019.1, read on the forward strand.
ATGCCTACGAAGGATCGCGCGTACGGGTGCATGCAGGAGTGAACTTCGACATGAACCTCGGGCACGGCCATCATATTCTGTCTAAAAACGAAAACTTCAGTTTTGCTCCTTCACCGCATATTAACTTAGAGGCACAGGTGGCGAAACAGTGGCTCACTATCTACGCAGACGTGTTGGGTAGTTTCGGTTTGGGTAACCTGCAGGGTTATATGGAGGAGAACCGCTACAGTCTGATTCACGCGGGCATCCTGCATCCGTGCGAGGCCTATACGCCGGTTGATGCCGAGGTGGGATTCCATATTCGTCCTCACCGCGACCTGATGCTGGAGCTGCACGGCGGCTATGCGTATATGATGTACGAGGATTATCTGATTGCTGCGGCTGACACAACGGCCTTCGCACCGCTGGCAGGAGTGAACCGTCTGCCGGGTGACTTCATTCACGAGCACACGCATTATCAGCGCGGCAAAGTGGGTGGTCAGATCAATTACCATTTCCGCGACATAGTACGTGTCAATTTCCACGGTGATTATTACATCTGGTCGGGGGACACAACGGTGTATGACCGTCCGAACTGGGAAATGGGCCTGCGCATTGACGGCCGCATTGACGAGCACTGGTCGCTCTATTCGGATAATTATTTTGCAGGCAGTCGCAAAGTCCTGGCAACCGATGGCGAGCATACGCTCAAGCCGACGGTGGAACTGAACCTGGGATTGCAGTACGAGATGATGGTCGGTAAGAAAGCGAGAACCGAAGGCGTGCTTCTTCGTCCGGAACCGCAACCGAACCTCACGCTCTTCTTCCAACTCAATAACTGGTTACACCGTAAGAATGATATTTTCTACGGCTACCGCAGCCAAGGAATCAATTTCCTGCTCGGTGCTACGTACCGGTTCTAACAACAAATAACCCGCCACACCGGCGGGTTATTTGTTTCTCTCATTCCCTCATTCTCTCATTCCCTCATTCTTTTATAGGAGCGCACGAGCATGTACGCGAGCGCGAGGAGCAGCAGCGGCCAAACGGCGTCACCTACAGGCTGTTCCACCAATTGGTGCTCCGGATCCAGCGGTTGGGGAGGATTAGGCGGTCCCGGTGCGTTTCGTTCTGCCAGACGCGCCATCATCGGAGCACGTTGTGCCTCAGGCTCCGCCATCTGACGAGAGGAGGCCATGGCAATGAAATTCGATTGCGGCATAGCCATACTACCGGAGTACTGAATACCGCGTGTCGAAGACGAACTGCCGGAAGTGGTGTAGATTCCTCCGTTACCACCGCCTCCTACTGAGTGCGGTTGAGCACTGCTGGTGAGGTATAAGCCGCCTGTAGAATGCATCGGAATAGATGGCAGGTGTGTCCGTCTGACGGTTGGCGTATAAACGGTACGGTACGCGCCGTGCGAACGCATAGGCGAAGACGTACGAGCGGGTTGCATAGCGGGCGCAGAGGAAGGAACAGGCGCGGTGGTGACGATGCCCGGGTTGTTATACACCTCCGGCTTGTACGTCATCACATAGAACACGCCCATCAACCACAGGCCGCTTAGCACGACGGCCAGGGCAATCACCCATTTAACGCGAGTCGATCTCATAACGTCACCTCCTTTCCTGTTACGTCATACACTACTCCGCGGTTGCGGATATAGACGTTACCCTTATAGAGGAACTTGACTGGCAAGATCTCGTCTGCATCGGCGTCGAGCTGATCAATGTCCGTCGGCGTGCGATGCGGATTAGAAGTGATGATGAAGCGCGCTGCCGCTTCCTGATTAGTGGCTTGGAACGAATAGCTGTTACCCGTTCGGATGAGTGTCGCCTGTTCGGTTAACCGGTCGTAGAGGAACAGGTTATCGCCTTCGTAATCGAAGTAGAAGGTATACACCGAGTCTCGTCCTGCGCGGAAATTCAGATAGCGTTCATCCGCCGTAGGCAGTGCAGCTACACTCATGTCTCCGGCCGCTTTGATCACCGCTAACATCGGAGCGTCGGTATCGCCTTCTATCTTACGTCCGTCCCAACCGTCCTCAAACGCATCCGTGAACTCACCTCTGGTCAGCAGGTGCACTTGGTCTGCACCGAACGCTTCGCCGCTGACGAGCAGTCGCATCACTACCGGTGCGGTAGCTGTGCGACCCGGTGCACGCATCGGTTGAGTCGAGGTCTTGAAGTAATGCGCATCGTACACCACGCGGTTATAAACCAGAGCCAGCGAAGCGTTTAATGCCGGATCGGTCTTGATGAAGAAGCCCTGCATAGCCGGAATGACGGAGTCTACGCCGATGTATGGCGACGAGTGGATAGGAATCACCGTGTATTGGCCCGGAATAGGAGTAGCAGCACTCGTATTGGTATTGATGACTTCGTCTTGTTTGACTTCCCACTCGGCATACGTACCGGTGTGGTAGATATAGATGGCTCTCTCTGCGTTCACGAAGTCGTCGTCCGCCATCTCCTGAATCTTGATCGGTGCGGTCCAACTGTTGGCTGCGAAAGCATAACCGTCTCCATCACGGTTGTCCAATGCCAGTGTGACGGTAGTCGGCGGATTAAGTTTGCCGTCGAAGACATAAGTCTTAGTAGCAGCCTGCGTGATGCAGTACCCCTCAAACGGGAGCAGCACATCCTCATTGTCCACCCACTCCCATAGGCCGCCGAGGTTATCTGTGGTGGTTTCCGACCAGCGGCACATCCAAGCGGCGTAATACATGCTGATGGCTGTCTTTCCTGCCCGGAAAGGAATACCCATATACTGCCAAACCGGATTAGCGGTGTTCGCTTTATCGCCGCGGCTGTAGTACTCAACCGTAGCGCGCACATCCGATTCCTTATTACCATAGACGAACGCGCCGTTGTTGTTCTCGTCCGCTTTGATGAGCAGGTCTTCGGCCTTGATGGCTGTCGGTGACGCATAGCGGGTGTCGTTCACTTTCGCTACAATACCGGCCACTGTCAGTCCGCCGTAAGGCTCTACAATCAACTTACCATCTACTATCTCGCCGTGCTCATCGCGTCCTTTGTTCACCTTCACGCTACCTGCGTGCGCATCGTCCACGTTCACGTGACACTCCGCGATGATACGTGTCGGGTGGTATGGAGTAGGAATGATGTTATATCCCGGAGCCCAGTTGGCCGCGGTGGTCCAGAGGCCGTCACCCTTGTGTCCTGTACCTCCGGCGGCGTGGTAAGCGGTTTCGTCATAACCTGTATTGTCCCGTCCGTTATCGAAGACGAGCGAGCAGTCGGCTATCTTCGTCTCATCCGTCATGAGCAGGTAGTCTATCATCTGGCGAATGATGATCTGTCCGGCCGAAGAGAGGTTCGGCATCTCGTAGAAATTGACTCCGAACAGCATCAGACGAGCAGGGAATACCACTTGTCGCTCGCAGCATACAATGAGGTCGCGGTTATGGTCGTCATCGCGCACGGTAGCGAGGAAGATGAAGTCCGGTGCCTCGTTGATAACGAATCCTTGCAGACCTTTGGCGTCATCTTCCGAACTCAGTGCGTCCAGTACATGTACGGTAGTGTCGGTATTGTTGACTACATCTACCGGTGTACCATAATAACTGTCGTCTTTAAAGATGGCGTGTCCGGCGCAAAGCACCTTCATATCCTGTACCTTAGGACTCGGGTCTTTGGGGTTCGAACCAATATGCCAGTTGGATTGATTGGCCACGTATGCCTCGAAACTGAGAATAGGCTTCTTATCAATCAGCGTACCGATGGCATTCGTATATCCTTTTCCGGTGTTTAGGAAGTCGGTTACAACCAACAAATCATAGTCGTCATAGTAAGCGGCTAAGGTAGCCGGATCCTTACTAGCATAGCCGTTCACGAAGTCCACGGTGTAGAAGTTACGCAGATAGGTGACCAGCGTATTGCAAGAAGTCATATCACCGGACGTACAGGCATTGAATGCGCCGCCTTCTGTACCGGTTACGATGAAGGCGATACGTGCTTTCTGATCCTTCGGATAGATCTGAATCGTCTGCGTGATGGTTGCCGTAACAGCCGGCGAGCAGTCGTTCGTGATCGTGAAGGTGATATCTACCGTCTGCACCGTGGTGTTGTACACCGTTGGTGTTCCCATGATGTGAATATAATCGTCGAAATACTCAAAGTGGCATCCGGGAATCGGATCGGTTGGGGAGACGGACGCTAATGAATAATGGAGTATACCCGTTGTGTCGAACGGACAGCTCAATCGTACCAGACTGATGTCCACCGGATGTTGATCCCAGATGGTTACAACCGGTGCCACGTTTGTCAAGGTCGGCTCTACCTCACACGGCGTCTGCCATTTGGCATAGAGGGTAGCAGTGGCCACATCCTTATCCCAGTTGCGCAAGCTCTCGCCGGTTGCAGAATAATACTGCGTACCCGTGCCACCTACGCCGTCGTAGTAACCTTGGAACACATAACCTGCGTAAATAGGCAGCACCGCTATCTCGGGCATCGCCGAACCCAACGTAGCCGTCACGGAAGTAGTGTAACTGTTCGTCGCTCCCGGAGCAGACAAGGTGATAACCGTTTGACTTGGACGGGTAATCTCAAAATAAGAGATTTTATTATCGCCACCACTTCCTTTCCATAAGTATAGTGTCTTCTCTCCGATCAATGATGCCGGAATCGGAGTTTGTTGCAAATCACCTATTGGTAACACAGCATCTGCAGCAGAGGGAGTGCTTCCTGATTTGGTGACCCAGATTGTTCTGTCGGTGATAGTCGATTTAAATATATCGCCGTCTTCTAATTCGCAATCCAGTTCTACCTTGAGGTAAGCACCGGAGGCATTGATTGAAATGGCATTGTTGTTAGCTATCAGTACCTTGTGCGCGGTTGCTCCATCCGTCGTCAACGATCCTCCGATGAGGGTAGTGAGGTAATTGGATGTATTGAAATCAAACGCCACGTTGCTGGCGGTTACAGCTCCGTTCGTTAGTCCTGTGCCTACTTCGAACTTATACAGCAATCCTCGATCCGGACAGTCTTCGTACTGCGCATAGAGGGTCGTACAACCGGTTACGGTATAGGCATCGCCGGCAGGGCTTCCTCCAGTCGGAGCATCGAACCATCCTTTGAAGCGGAGACCGTCTTTGAAGGCATGCGGCAGGGCAATCGATTCGCTCAGTGCAGCCTTCATCTCTTTCGTTGCATTGCCATCTACTGTACCGCCATTCGCATTCAGCGTGACTACTGCCGGACGAATAATCTCGAAGTAAGAAATACCGGTAGTATTAGATCCGGATACAATGTACAAAACAGTTTTTCCTTCAAAGGCTGCGGTTGCTTCTATTTGCTGAATCTCAGTTTCAGTTCTGCTGGCATTCAATGTTAATTGCCCACTGGTTGTAGAATTAGATGTGTGGCGCAGATAGTTGTATTTGCTATTGCTGGATGAGTAGTTGTTGAAACGAATCAAATCTCCTTCCTGTATTGGGCAATTCAGTGTCAAGATCAGCACACCTCTATCGTTATTGGCGTATGTGATTCTTCCGCTTGCAAAGGTAAGGTTGTTCCAAGACGAGTTATTGGTGATATATCCTTCCAATGAACCACCGGTCAGTACGCTGAGTTGAGTGGGTGTAGTGAGAGTTTTTGGATTATTGCCGGAAGAGCAGATATTGCCGCCAGATACACTGCTGTTCACTTCGAACTTATAGAGTGTTTCGCCGCTACAATCGTTCGGGCATACAATCCACTTGGCGTAGAACTCTTTGTCACCGCAATCGGAGGCGGAGATAGAAGTAACCGGCGAACCGGTGAAGCCGGCATTGTCATACCAGCCGCCGAAGCCATAACTGCTTTTGGTTACATCGGTTGGCAGGGTCGCGCCTGTGCCGTGGGTGTAAGATGTTACGTTGCCGGAATTGATGGTTCCGCCGTTACGATTGAGTGTAATGGGGTAGGTGTCATCGGTGAAGGTGGCAGAAATAGTAGCATCAGCATCGAGAATATGTTGTATGGAACTGCTGGTGAACTCAGTGCCGTTCACAATGATCTTATCTACCTTGTATCCGCAGTCAGGCACACCGGTGATGGTGAGAATACACGTGTGTGCCAAGCCGTTGAAGTTCCGTGCCGTGTTCGCTTCGGATGAGTGATCGGTGTTATCGTAGTGCTTATACTCAATCCTAAGCTTTCCATGTGTTGTGGCGGCAACAGACGCATTGTGCTGCAGCATACCAGCAGTGGTGGAATGGCCACGGAACGTACAGTTATCATTCAACCAGTCTGTTCCGTATCCATCTCCGCTGCCAATATGTACATAATAGGTAGAGTCGCCTTCTATCTCATCACCATCGAAGTTGATGGATTGCGTAATCTCATATTCGGAAGAACTATGCGTCTGATAAATGGCATATCCGTCGCCCTGACTACCGCAGTTATTGGCAATATGCCATGCCCAGAAATTATTCGACCAGTCAGGCGTAGTCGTTTCATAGAAGCGCGCTGTTCCAGGCACGAGAGTCATCAGGTATGCCTTCGTGTAGTTTCGCCCGTCACCATCATCATATTTTCCTTTTCCGATGCGGTAATAGATGTTATTCCATCCGGCTGCCACCATCTCCGCTGTTTTCTCCATGTAGAGATGATGTCCTTCCATTTGGGACATCAGCGGATAGTCGATGTGAATCTCAAGCGGCTCGTAAACGGAGTTGCTGAAATCCAAATAGAAATGGTATGTTCCTTCCTTATCCGTATCCCATTTGCACCATGTAGAACCGCTCATTGTCCATTTGGTCGTACTGTTACCACGATCCTTCGTTCCTGTATTTCCGTATGTGGAATGACCGTCTTTTACGGCAAATTCATATCCCCAAGCTACACCCGGATAGACCGTACAATACGCCCACTCGTTACTGGTGCTACCACGCAAAAACGGCACTATTACATTATCCGAACCGGTACCTCGTGTTTTATACTCTAAATACGGCACTTTTACTCCGTACGCGCTACTCCAAGTCTCGTTGGCAGAGCCGGTAACGTTCCAAGCCTTGCAGTAATAATTGCCGGCATCCGTAATGTCGCAATTCGTTTTGGTGTACGTGGCGCTGGTGGCACCGGCTATCTTGTTCGATTCGGCTGTACCTCCTTTGTACCATTGGAAATTGGAAGCACCGGTACAAGTGGCTGTCAGTGTAATCGTCTCCCCCTTGAAAGCCAGCCAATTACCTGAAACACAGACGCTGAAAGGCTTGTTATTGTACGTATAGTTGGCTTTGCCTCCACTCATGCCGGTGATAGTACAGTACATTCCATTCGCTGCTGTGATGTCGTATGTCTGATCCCATTTGTTGCCCCAATTATTCTCCGTCGTAGCGCCGTTCATTCGGCAGATGACGTATCCTGTGTATTTGAGATCCACTTCGGCTTTGTAAATCGGGCCTCCACAAGCACCATCTACCAATGTAAAGTTGTACCACTGCTCTCCGCTTCCAAAGCAATAAATAGCATAGCGTTCGTCTCCTTTTTCCCAATTGCCGTAATTGATTTTCATATAAACGGTCTTGGTCGTAGGCGAAGATGGGAAAGTAACAGTCGTTTGTAGTTGCGTCCAATTCGAGTAGTTGATAGTAAAGATATAGGTACCGGCATTCGCATTCATAGTGGTCAGACCGCAGTCTGTACCATTGACATTGGTTACCCAAGGACCGTAATTATTATACTGCATAGTACCGGAATTACCGTAGTAATTTCCGCAACCATCCGCTATATTGAAACAATAATCCCAGTTGGAATCCAAGGAGATAGAAGCAGTAGCCGTAGAAGCAGTAGCACGAGTAAAATCTACATTTCCGTAATCGGTCTTCACAGGGTCGTAATTATGACCTGTTTTAACATACAATCTTGGAATCTTAACCTCATATGCATCGCCGTTTTGTCCCCAGGTAGATTGAGTACCGCCACAAGTCACTTTACAATAGTATGAGCCGGCATCTTCAAAAGCACAAGTCTTGCTAAACGTAGCATTCGTTGCACCGTCTATTGCATTGCCGTCAGCCTTACCGCCCTTATACCATTGATAAGTTATAGGTCCATTACCGCCTGTCGGTGTAGCCGTCAAC
>JAFPNK010000020.1 GCA_017401985.1 Paludibacteraceae bacterium
ATGATGCTAATCATGTGTAATGCCGGTTCAAGGCCCGCAAGGGCCGAACTGGCTACGTATGATGCTAATCATGCGTAATGCCGGTTCAAGGCCCGTAAGGGCCGAACTCGCGACGTATGATGCTAATCATGCGTAATGCCGGTTCAAGGCCCGCAAGAAGGGAAAAGCGTCCAAACGGGCGCTTTTCTTGCTTTTTATTTGCATATGTCAAAAAAAAGCAGTACCTTTGTCGCCGTTTTTACGGCGAGGAAGAGTTGTAAGACATAAAACAGATGAACGAATTTTTAGAAAAAGAAGAAGAGATACTCAAAATGCTCAAAACCGTTTTTGACCCGGAGATACCGGTTAATGTGTATGACTTGGGGTTGATTTACGGCATAGAGCTCAAGCCGAACAACGTGTGTGAGATCACCATGACGCTCACCGCTCCGTCCTGCCCGGCAGGAGATTTTATTGTGGAAGATATTCGACAGAAAGTAGGTTCGGTGGATGGCATCAAGGATGTCAACGTCAACCTTGTCTTCGAACCGGAATGGTCCAAAGACATGATGTCCGAAGAAGCAAAATTGGAATTAGGGTTTTTATGATATATTTTTTAAGTGACGCACATTTAGGCAGTCTGGCTATTGAGCGCGGATACGCCCACCAGAAGAAACTGATCGACCTGCTGGAGGAGATGAGCAAAGACGCCGTATCCATCTATATCTTAGGTGATACATTCGATTTCTGGTTCGAATATTTCATTCACGACAAGAGCAAACGGCAGTACTCTCCGTTCTGCAAAGAACTACGCAAACTGGCGAAGAAGGGTATTCACGTCCACTTGTTCGCCGGCAATCATGACCTGTGGACCTTCGGCGGTTTGAGTCATCTGACCGATGCCGAAGTGCATTTCGAGCCTTGTACCATCAAGCGCTACGGCAAGACGCTGTACCTGGCGCACGGAGACGGCATCTTACCCGAAGACTGGGAGACCTATTACCCGAGTCGCGTACGACGTAAGATACGCCGGTTCATGTTCCTGCGTAAGGTGTTCCATTCCCCTACCCTGCAGTTCTTCTTCCGCTGCCTGCCTCCGAAGATAGGCAATTATTTCGGATACAACTGGGCGAAGAGAAGTCGTCTCAAAGAGATAGCCAACCCTTGTCCGTACAAAGGCGAGCACAAGGAAGAGCTGGTGCTCTTCGCCAAGGAGCAGGAGAAGCAAGGCAACCACCGCGATTACTATATCTTCGGTCACCGGCATATAGACCTGGATCTGCAGATTGCCAACAACAGCCGCGTGGTTATTCTCGGTGACTGCTTCCAGCAGTGGACGTACGCGAAATTAGATAATCATGGCCGATTAACAATGCACACGTATGAGCAGTAGAGAAGAACAACTACAGGCCTTCGGACGACTGCTGGACATCATGGACGATCTGCGGGAGAAATGCCCGTGGGACCGCAAACAGACCTTCGACAGCCTGCGCCAAAACACCATCGAGGAGACCTACGAACTGGCCACCGCCATTAGTCGGCACGACATGAACGAGATCAGCAAGGAACTCGGTGACGTGCTGCTGCATGTGGTGTTCTACGCCAAAATGGGTTCCGAGACCGGAGAATTCGATATAGCGGATGTTTGCAACCGGATTAGCGATAAGCTCATTTACCGTCATCCGCACGTCTACGGCGAAGCCGCAGCACAGAATGCCGAAGAGGTAAGCAAGTTGTGGGAGCAAGTCAAGCTGAAGGAGAAAGGCGGCAATAAGACCGTGTTGGGCGGTATTCCGGATAGTCTGCCGAGCCTGGTCAAGGCGTACCGCATTCAGGACAAAGTGGCGAATGTAGGCTTCGATTGGGAGAAACGCGAAGATGTGTGGGCGAAGGTGAAAGAGGAGATAGCGGAGTTCGAAGAGGAGATAAAGAGTGAAAGAGTGAATGAATTAAAGAGTGAAGGAGAATTCGGCGACCTGCTATTTTCGCTAATCAATGTAGCGCGGCTATATAAGATCAAACCGGACAATGCGTTGGAGCAAACGAATCTGAAGTTCATTCGGCGATTCAATTACGTGGAAGCGAAAGCGAAGGAGCAAGGCAAAGAGTTGAAAGACATGACGCTGGCCGAGATGGATGCGTTGTGGAATGAAGCAAAGAAAAACGGGCTCTAACGAACCCGTTTGTGCGGCATAAAAGACTCGAACTTTCACTCCTCTCGGAACCAGATCCTAAGTCTGGCGCGTCTACCAATTCCGCCAATGCCGCTCGCGTTCGGCAACAAGATTGTAAGGGGGCCCCAATAAATAGCAAGCGCCCAAACATTTTTCAAAAGCGGCTGCAAAGGTAGTACTTTTTTTTGAATTATGCAAGAAAATACGCAAACTTTTTATCATATTTTGCCAAATGGAGTCCGAATTGTACATCGTCGGACGCCTTCTCCCGTTGCGTACATAGGCGTGATGGTAGGTACCGGTACGCGCGATGAAGTGCCGGAAGAGAACGGCATGGCGCACTATATTGAACATTGCGTATTCAAAGGAACAGCACACCACTCTGCCCGACAGATCATTCACGCCATCGAAGGAATAGGCGGAGAGATCAATGCCTACACCACCAAAGAAGAGACCACTTTCTATGCCGCTATCTTGTGCGAACACGTGCAACTGACGCTGCATCTGATAGCGGAGATGATTTTGGAACCTGCTTTCAAAAAAGAAGAGACGGACAAGGAGCGAATGGTGATCTTGGATGAGATAGAGAGTTACAACGACAGCCCGAGCGAACTGATCTACGATGACTTCGAGAGCCTTGTTTTTGCCGGTTCATCGTTGGCGTTGCCTATCTTAGGCACCCGAAAAACACTCAAACACCTCTCTTCCAAACCGGACTACGCCAAGCGCTGGATGGCGAAGCACTACACCCCGGAGCGGATGGTGGTCTTCTGCCAAGGTGACATCAAACCGGAACGTATCTTCCGATTGGCAGAAAAAGAGTTCGGTGGTATCCCTAATAGGGGTAGCACGCTCGATAATGCCTCGATGCTCTCTCGATGTTCTCTCGATGCTGCCTCGATGGCGGCTCGACAAGCATCGTACAAGAAGCACACGCATCAGGTACACGCGATGGTAGGCGGCCGCACCTACCCCATCGGGCATGAGAACCAACTCGGTATGTTCCTTCTCAATAATATCTTAGGCGGAGGCAGTCTGAATAGCCGTTTGAACCTAAGCTTGCGCGAATCCAAAGGTCTGGTTTATACCGTTGAGTCCACTTATACGCCGCTGAGTGACACCGGTTATTGGTGCGTTTACTGGGCGTGTGACCCGCAAGACTACGAGCCCTGTCAGCTACTCATTCGTCAGGAATTGGACAAATTGTGTCAACAGCAGTTAACGTCCAACGGCCTTCAGCGCGCCATTCAACAACTGCGCGGACAGTTGGCTATCTCGGCACAAAATCAAGAGAACAGTGCCCTGGCAATGGCGAAGGCGATGCTCTACCGTTCCTATGCTCCCGAATGGCAGGAAACGATGCAGAAAATAGAACAAATCACATCGCTTCAACTGCAACAAATCGCACAAGAAACATTCAACCCGAAAAATACTTACATTTTGACATACGAATGATTGAAAAGTTGTCAAAAATGTAAGATTTTCGATAATTTTATTGATTTTTAGCATTTTTTTGCCAAAATATTTGGTTAATTCAGAAAAAAGTCGTACCTTTGCGCGATTTTTCGTATTCACGCGTACGTGTAATCAATATTAAATTAATTATATATTAACAAACAATGAAAAAGATTTTTACACTTTTGTTTCTTGTTGCGCTGAGCATGGGTATTTATGCTGATCAGCAAGTAAACGGTGTGGTAGTCGACAGCAAGGGTGAGGCGGTTATCGGCGCCAGCATCCAGGCAAAAGGCTCCACACAAGGTACAATCTCAGATTACGATGGTAAGTTTGAGATGAACGTGCCGGAGTCTGTGAAGACACTGGTCGTTAGTTTTGTGGGTATGGCTACACAGGAGGTAGCCGTCGGCAAGAACCTGCGCATTGTGATGCAGGAGAACACCGAGGTGATTCAAGAAGTCGTTGTTACCGGTTTCGGTAACGTCAGCAAAGGTTCGTATGCCGGTTCAGCTCAGGCTGTGAAGGCAGAGGACATTGAGAAAAAGAGTCCATCGGAGATTTCCAAGGCCTTGGCCGGTGAGGTTGCCGGTGTACAGGTAATCAACGGTAGCGGTCAGCCGGGAACGAACGCCACTATCCGCATCCGTGGTATCGGTTCGTTGAACGGTAGTTCAGCTCCGCTGTACGTTGTGGACGGTGTGACCTACGACGGTGACATCTCGTCTATTGACCCGGGTGATATCGCCAGCACCACCATTCTGAAGGACGCTACCGCTACTTCGTTGTACGGTGCACGTGGTGCGAACGGTGTGATCGTGATTACCACGAAGAAAGGTACGTCTGGTGACGAAGGTAAGATTGACGTGGACATCAAGTACGGTGCCAACATGCGTCTGTTGCCGTTGTACGACGTGATCACTTCGCCGGAGGAGTACGTAACCCTCGCATGGCAGAGCATCTATAACGGTCAGCTTTATGCACAGGGTTCGGGCGTATCCCAGGCCACTGCTGTCAATTCGGCAAACAACATGCTCTTCAGCCCGAGTGGTATTCCGGCAGGATATAACATGTGGGATGCAGCCGGTAAGTTCCTGATCAACCCGTACGACGCCAACGGTTTGGTGAACCCGACTTTCGATTATACCAACAGCCGTAAGGCAGGTTACGAGAACCTGGAGTCCTGGAAGGACGCTATCTTCCGCGTGGGTCAGAAATTAGACGCTAACGTGAAGATTCACGGTGGTACGGAGAAGGTTAAATACTTCACGAGTTTCGGTTACCTGATGGATGAGGGTTACTACCGTGCCTCTGACTTCAATCGTTTCTCTGTTCGTTCGAACTTGGATTTTGAGCCGAAGAAATGGTTGAAAGGTAATGTGAACATCGCGTACACCTACTACTCGATGAACAATCCGGACCAAGATGGAGACGGCGCGATGAATAACGGTTTCTACTACGTGAACGCTATTCCTGCCATCTATCCGGTTTATGTACGTGACGCTAACGGTAATATTCCTGTTGATCCTCGTACGGGTCAATTGATGTACGACTACGGAAACGAGTTGGGTCGTTCGTTCGGTATGGGTATTAACCCGGCCGGTGCGCTCCGTCTGGATAAAGAGAACCAGGTTCAACACGAGGTGGATGCGAAGACTTCGTTGGAGTTCAAGCTCTACAAGGGTCTGAAATTCACGTTGAATGCCGGCATGCACTACTACAACAACCGCTACTCGCAGTTGACCAACAAGTACTACGGTGACGCAGAGGGTATCGGTCGTATTCTGCAGCGGTACTCGAACCTGTTCACCGTTTCGGCACAGGAGATGTTAGAGTACAACGGTACGTTCGGTGACCACACGATTCGCGTCATGGCCGGTCACGAGAACTACCTGTACACCGCTAACGCCGCTTACGGATACAAATCGTATCTGGCAGACGGCAGCAGTCTGGAGTTGAGCAATGCAATCAAGATGAACGCGATCGAAGGAAACAGCACGCGTTATGCACTGGATGCATACTTCGCAACAGCTATGTACACCTACAAAGAGCGCTACACCATCACCGCTAACTATCGCGCCGATGGTAGCTCGCGTTACGCCAAGGGACACCGCTGGGGTCACTTCGGTTCGGTAGGTGCTGCATGGACCTTCACCAACGAGGACTTCATCGAGAACTCGGATGCTAAGGATTGGTTGAAAGACGGTAAGTTGCGTTTGAGTTGGGGTGTGCTGGGTAACCAGATCAACTCGCTCTACAGCTACACCAACACCTACACCATCCAGAACCTGAACGATCAGATTGCATTCCTGGAGGCAAGCAAGGGTAATCCTGACATCACATGGGAGCGCTCGAACATTGTGGACCTCGGTTTGGAAGTGTCGGTAGGTAAGTATCTGGATGTGGAGTTGGATTACTTCTACAAGCTGACGGACAACATGTTGTCTCCGCGTGCAGTGGCTCCTTCGCTGGGTTACACTTCTATCCCGACCAACGATGCCAAGATGGTGAATACCGGTGTGGAATTCCAATTCAAGATCCACGCCATCGATACCCGTAACGTGAAGTTGGACTTCATGCTGAACGGTGCACACTATCGTAACTACATGACGCAGATGCCAGTTGACTACGTAGATGCTAACGGCGTAGAACACCGCATGACGATGAACGGCGCTATGTCGGTTGGTCACTCGTTGTACGACCACTATACCTATCGCTATTTAGGTGTTGACCCGACAGACGGTCAGTCGCTGTTCGAAGCTTACTATGATACCCGTGAGGGTGGATTCATGGACCCGACTGCTGACGGCGGATACAACTATATCTCTTCGCTCCACCAGTGGATCCTGGATCAGAAGGATCAGGGTGTGGACAATCCGGAGCAGTACCTGGCCACCACAACAACCAAGGACGCCACCGAAGCAGCTGCACAATACGTAGGTAAGAGCTATCTACCTGACCTGAACGGTGGTATCGGTTTTGACTTAGAGGTTTACGGTGTAACGCTGTCTGCAACCTGCAGCTACCAGATCGGTGGTTACGGTTATGACAACACCTATATCTCGTTGATGGCCAACGATCAGGTTGGTAGCCACAACTGGCACGTAGATGCACGCAGGGCATGGACAGAGAACAATACGAACACGGACATTCCGCGCTTCTCGAACGGTGTAGGAGAGTACGACAGTTATGCAACCGAAGGTTCGACCCGTTTCTTGACCAGCAACTCCTTCATCAGTTTGAACAACGTACAGCTGGGTTACAACTTCCCCAAGAAATGGATCGAGAAGATCAAGTTGAACAAACTGAATGTCTATGTATCGGCAAACAACCTCGCCATTGCTTCGGCACGTCGCGGTTACAACCCGATGACCTCGTTCACCGGTTCGTCCGATACACACGCATACAGTCCGCTGTCTACGATCATGGGCGGTGTTAAGTTCACATTCTAAACCGAACTAAGAAAGGAAAAGAATTATGAAAAAGGAAGTAAAATATATTTTCACATTGACGATTATCGGTCTGTTGGCCGGCGGTTGCTCGGATAGTTACCTGAATCAGGAACCGGGTGGAAGTACGATCACGGAAGACCAATATAATCGCATGGACAATGTAGTAGAAGGAACGGTTCGCGGTGTGTACACGCTTCTCTATCCTTACGGAGGTGACCACGACAGTTTCGGTCAGCGTTCGATCGATATGTACGGTGACTTGCTGTGCGGTGACATGGCGATGAACACCTTCAACTACGGTTGGTTCAGAACAGATGAATTAGGCCAGACCTACACGCGTCGTGGTACTTTCTGGATGTATTACTATGAGTTCATCCGTGCCTGCAACCGCACCATCAACGCATTGGATCTGCAGGGTCACCCGACTCTGGTATTTGATGCTGACACGTTGACGGAAGAGCAATACAAGAACGGTTACTACTACGCCGAGTTGCTTACGATGCGTGGTTGGGCATATGCCGGTTTGAGCCGTTACTTCGTAGAGACCGATGCAGACGCAGCTACTGCTTCCATTCCTATCTATACGGAGGAAGACACGAAGGAAGACACCATCATCGGTGGTCCGCGTGCTACGGTAGGTGACCTCTATCTGCGTATTGAGGAAGACTTGACTACCGCTATTCAGTATTTCGAGGCATACAACGAATGGGATCGCGACAGCAAGATTGAGGCAAACGTGGATATTGCACGTATTCTGTTGGCTTATTCGTACCTGAACAAGGGTAACACCGACAACACCAGTTGGGCGAAAGCGCTGCAGTGTGCACAAGACGCCATCACCAAGGGTGCTCCGCATATTCTGCCTGTTGACGAAGTGCTGACAACCGGATTCAACGACGTGGATAACGCCAACTGGATCTGGGGCGAGAACGTGACGGTAGAGAACACGACCAGCTTGGCATCGTTCTTCGGCCAGTGCGATATCTACTCCTACAGTTATGCATCGGCAGGTGATGTAAAGGGTATTGACCAGAACCTGTACGAGTCTATTCCGGCATGGGATATTCGTAAGAAATGGTGGAACAACTACGGTTCGTCGAACAAGAGCAATGCCGCTTCGTACAAATATGCACCGGACGGCAAGTTCTATTCCGCAACGAGCAAGAAGCTGCAAGGCGACCGCGATTGGTTGAGCGACAACGTGTATATGCGTTGGGAGTTGGCTTATCTGATTGCAGCCGAGGCTGCAGCACGTGACAACAACCTGTCGGATGCTAAGACCTACCTGTTCGCTATCACTGACCAGCGCGTCGTAGCCGGCGAGGAAACTGCTTATGCCACCTGGCAAGCCGGTTTGGCTGATCAGGCAACGGTATTGGCCGCTATCAAGTACAACTGGCGTGTTGAGTTGTGGGGTGAGGGTTACGGATTACAGACCTTCCGCCGCTACCAAGAGACCGTTAACCTGGGTGAGAACCACAAACGTAGCGAGAAGACTATCTCGCCGAGCAAGGCACGTGTCTTCACGTTTGAGATTCCGACCAGCGAGGAGTACTACAACCCGTTCATCCGTCTGGCGGATACAAAAAGTTTGCAAAAACAACACTAATATCGTATTAGTTCTTTTATTCACAAATTAATTATTCAAAGTATGAAAAAGTATTTTATCATGGCTATCGCAGCCATCACGACTCTCACTTTCGTAAGTTGTGAGCCGAAAGAGACACCTGAAACAGGAGATGCTAAGGTTGTTTTGAACGAGCATGAATTGACGCTGTCTATCGGCGGTCAGGCTAAGCTGCGTGCAGCACTCAGCCCTGCTAAAGATGGTGTAACCATTACTTACAAATCGGACAACGAAGCAATTGCTACCGTTACCAACGCAGGTTTGATCGACGGTATCGACGCAGGTACTGTAAACATCATCGCCAGCGCTCCGGGTTACAAGGCTGACACTTGTGTTGTAACCGTAGTTGACGCTACCGAGCTCTTCGCTTGGGGTGGTATTGGTCTGTTCGGTGAGCAGACTGACTCTGTAGGTACCGAGTATCAACACTGGGACGAAGAGGATCAGTGCTACTATCTGTGCCAGAACTTCATGGGAACCTTCTATGTATGGGGTTCTGACATCATCTTCACCAACGGTGTAGGTTTCAGCGGTGCAAGCTACATGACCACCATCAAGGCTCCGGTTGCTATTATTCAAGAAGGTGACTGGAAAGGTTATTACTACATGCCGACCCTGTTGTTCACGGACACGATCGACGCTACCGCTGAGGGCGCTTGCGCTCCGGGTTCGCTGACCGACGCTAACGCATGGGGTAGCTACCTGTTCGACACTACCTTTGTAGGCGATAACTCGTTCACCGGTACTCCGATCCACTACAACGACTGGGACAATGAGGACAACGATATTATGTTCATTGGTTTCATCAAAGACGGTCTGTTAACAGGTAACACCTCTGCAGCTTACTACAAACTGAACATCACCTGGTTTGATTTGAATCAGGGTTATTATGGTCTGAAGTTGGAGCAAAACGCAGAAGGCAAATGGCAATTTGTTGAGCCGTACGAGTTCTGCGACAGAATTGAGAAGTACTATGAGTTGCTTCCGCAATCGAGCTCGAGCCGCAAGATTGAGCCGATGCGTTTGAACAACCAAGAGCAGGTTCGCGCACTCAAGAGCCTTCCTACTCAAAGACTCCACATTGCTCAATAAGCTTTTGGACTTCTAATCATCGATCAGGCTGCCCATCGGGTGGCCTGATTTGTTATAAAATAAAGTGTAAAACACTTTTTTTGTTCAAATAGTTGCATAATTCAAAAAAAAAGCGTACCTTTGCAGCCTAATTTGGAAAAATATCGTCTTATGAAAAAGTATATACTCTGTTTAGCAGCTGCATTAGTTAGCAGTATCAGCGCATGGGCCGTAATGGCGTCTCCTGAACCGTTTGAGTACACTCGTCCGGATGGCACGACAGTGATGGCACGTGTCTATGGAGATGAGTTTCATTCTTACATCGAGTCGTTGGATGGCGAGTTGCTGTACGGCAGTCGCGATGTAGAAGTGATGGAGCAAGCGGCTGAGAGACGTCGCGCTCGTCGCATACAACAGGCAGCAGGAAACTCTGCTTTTCCTGTTTTCGGATCTCCGCGCAGTCTGGTGCTGTTGGTTAGCTTCGCTGATTTGGACATGGGCGAATCGTTGCAGGACTTCCGTGACTTGCTCAACAAGTCCGGTTACGACTACAACGGCGCCACCGGTTCCTGCCGCGATTATTATATCGCATCTTCGGATAGTCTCTTCACGCCGCAGTTTGACTGCTTCGGCCCGTATAAACTGAGTCGTAACATGGAGTACTACGGTGCTGACCAAGGTGAAGATCACAATGTGCATGCAGCAGAGATGGTAGCCGAAGTGTGCCAATTGGCGCATGAAGCAGGCGTGAACTTCAAAGACTACGACACCAACGGCGACGGCCAGCTGGACAACGTATTCATTTTCTACGCCGGCAACAACCAAGCCGAAGGTGCAGACGCGAATACTATTTGGCCGCACCAAGGCAATATATCGTATAAGAACATCCGTCTGGATGGCGTTCTGGTTGCATCCTACGCTTGTACCTCGGAGTACAAAGGACGTAACAGCACGACCCGTTGCGGTGTAGGTACGTTCTGTCATGAGTTCGGTCACGTCATCGGTCAACCGGACTTCTACGACACGGATTATAACTACTACTCGGTCGCTGACTGGGACATCATGTGTTCCGGTAGTTACAACAACGACGGTCGCACCCCTCCGACTTTCTCTGCATTTGAGCGCATGTACGAAGGCTGGTTGACGCCGAAGCAGTTGGAGTTGCCGGGCACCTACACCTTGAGCGTGGAGCCGGGTAAAGCAGAGGCGTATCTGATTGCAGCCGATGCCCATAACCTGTCGGGAAAGAATCCCTCCCCTACGGAGTTCTTCCTGTTAGAGAACCGCAACAGCAACAACATTTGGGACTCGTATCTGCCGGGACACGGCATGCTGGTATGGCACGTTGACTACAGTGCCTCCGCATGGACGAGCAACACGCCCAATAACGGTCCGACGATCATGCGCATGCACTTAGAGGAAGCGAACGGAATCGGTTGGAAGAAACGTTCGCAAGGAGAAGGCGGTCGCTCGTCCGATCCCTATCCGGGAACGAACAACGTACAGACCTTCAACCCGACCTTGCATAACGGCACCCAATTGGCTCAACCGCTGTTTAACATCGAGGAGAACGGAGGTGTGGTTCGTTTCACGTACATCAGCGAAGGCGGTTCGTCCTTGCGCGCTAACAAGCAGGATCTGACGCTGACCACC
The DNA here is from genome assembly GCA_017401985.1 of Paludibacteraceae bacterium. Taxonomy (GTDB): domain Bacteria; phylum Bacteroidota; class Bacteroidia; order Bacteroidales; family Paludibacteraceae; genus Colicola. The sequence continues at coordinate 11,412 of JAFPNK010000020.1, forward strand.
ACGTTGAGCGACAAGAATGCCGTTGAGAGTTGGGAGCCGCAGGTGTTTGAGTTACTGGGAACCGGATTGGATCCTAATCAAGACATCACCGTTCGCGTCAACGCCGCTAACTTCTCCCTCTTCGCAGGCGAGAGCGCTCCGGCATTGAACAGCTCGAACTGGAAAACCATCCTCACTCTTCGTGCAGAAGCTGATTCCTCGTTTCAGCAACCGATCTGGGTGAAGTTCCATCCGAAAAAACAAGATTGCACGGCAGCCAAGTCCACCATCAGCATCTCCGCATCGACGGCCAGCACGGCAATAAGCGTAGTCGGTTATGCTCCTCGTCACACCTATGTGGTAACGCCGACCGTGGAGGCTCCGTACGATGTCACGCCGTATTCGTTCACCACCAAGTGGTACAACCAAGAGGATGCCGAGCACTACTACCTGACGCTTTATCAGGTATCGGAAGGCGAGACGAAGTTCGTGCAAGGATTTGAGGACTTCGACGACTATGCCAAGATTCGCGAACAGGGCTGGGAGAGCAACACGAACCTCACTACCAATTCCGCCAAGGCGGACGGCGTGAAATCCTTGTACATCAAGAATCACGGCGATCAGATCACGTCCGAGACCTATCCGGCTGCTATCACAAGCATCTCGTTCTGGTACAATGCGTTCTCGTCCACCAAGGACACCATCGGTGTGTTAGTAGTCGAGACATACTACAATGACGAGTGGTGGTTAGTGGACAATCTGGTAGTCAAGAACACCGCTAAACGCGAGACTGCGCAATACGATTTCGATGAAGCATACGACCTGCGCACCTTCCGTCTTACCTGGTTGGACAACGGCGGTTCGGGTATCGCTTTCGACGCGTTCACCGCAATCATTCCGCGGCAAATAGACTACATTTATAAAGGACGTACGAAAGCGCTGGATGCACTGATCTACGGTGATTCCATTCACTATACCTTCACCGGATTAGAGCCGGACGAGACCTACTACTATCAGGTTCAAACGACCGATCTGGACAAGGGTTGTGAGGAGCATTTGACGGCATTGTCCGAACCGATTGAAGTACACACCATCGCCGGACAACCGTTAGACGGCAAACAACTGACGCTGGCTGTGGATAGCATCAATTACAATCCGGCACAACACGCCATCTATCTGATTGAACCGAAAGCAGGCGACTACCTGTTCTTCTACAACGCGGCAGGACGATTGGTATATCGTGTAGCGGTGAAGGAGAACGTGTGCATCTATGCACTGGATCTGAACAAGTTCCGCACCGGTGAAGTCTATCTGGTTCAGCACGCCACCAATGGCGCTCTGGGACGCAAAAACAAGTGGCTGAAGTTCATCTACTAAACTTCCTCCATTTTACCCCACATTTTTATTAAATTGTTAATAACCCGCACAAACGATTGAAATTGTGCGGGTTATATTATGTTTTCGCCTGTAGAAAACATGTTAACAAAACAATTAATAAATTTTTTTGTGGGGAAATGTGGTGAATATCAATTTTTTTTTGTATCTTTGCAGCGAATTTTGATAAAAGTGGTGAATTATGCAAACATTCATTGGAAACATAGAGGCACGTTTGGACGAAAAAGGACGCATTTTCGTTCCTGCTGCTTATCGTAAGATTTTGGCGGAGGCCAATTCGAAACGTATTGTGATGCGTCGTGACACGGACAATGAATGTCTGATGTTTTACCCGGAGCAGGTGTGGAACGAGAAAGTGGAGCAGATGCGTCTAGTGCTCGACGAGTGGGATCCGGAAGATCAGCTGATCATGATGCAGTTCATGGCGGATGCGGAGTATCTGGAAATGGACGGTCAGGGTCGTGTGCTGCTGCAGAAAAAGAATCTGGAGACTATCGGTGCGCAGCAGGACGTGCTGTTTGTCGGAATGCTGAACCGCTTTGCGCTTTGGACTCCGGAGAACTTCGAGAACAAACGTCTGAGCCAAACCGAGCTGGCTGCTCGTCTGCGCGCTAAAATGTCAAATCATAAATCCTAAATCACAAATGCCAACGGCCTATCACATACCGGCGATGTTGACGGAGACGATTGAAGGTTTGAACATCAAACCGGAGGGCGTCTATGTGGATGTGACATTCGGAGGAGGCGGACACAGTCGTGCTATTTTGGAAGCCGGCGCAGGCCATTTATACTCGTTTGACCAGGACAAAGATGCGCTGCAGAATGCGATAGACGATGAGCGTTGGACGTTCGTGCATTCGAATTTCAGGTATCTGAGAAACTGGATGGATTATTACGGGGTGGACGGCATTGACGGTCTGTTAGCGGACTTAGGCGTTAGTTTTCATCATTTCGACTGTCCGGAACGCGGCTTCAGTTTCCGATTCAGCGCCCCGCTGGATATGCGTATGAACCAAACGGCCAAACGTACCGCGGCTGACATTGTGAACAGCTACAGCGAAGAGGAATTAGCGCAGATCTTCTGGTTATACGGAGAGTTGAAGAACGGTCGCGGCATTGCGAAGAATATCTGCCGGGCGCGCGCACAGAAACCGATTGAGCGCACGGAAGACTTAGTGGAAGCATCGCGTATACCGGCGGAGATGAGTAAGGAATTGGCGCGTTTGTTCCAAGCGCTGCGCATTGAGGTAAACGACGAGATGGGCGCGTTGCGGGAGATGCTGGTGGCTGCGCGTGATCTGCTCAAACCGGGCGGACGAATAGCTATCCTGACCTACCACTCGCTGGAAGACCGACTGGTGAAAAACTTCCTGCGAAGCGGTAATCTGGAAGGTAACATAGAGAAAGATTTTTACGGCAACAACCTGTCGCCGTTTGAGATATTAGAGAAGGGGCGTACGGCTTGCGCGGAGGAAGTAGAGAGAAACCCACGCAGCCGTAGCGCTAAATTGAGAATCGCGGAGAAGAGGTAATGGCAGATGCGCATAATATACAGAGTTGGCTGAACGGCGACTGGCTTCGCAGCCAAAAAATCCGAGAGCAGTATCCGCTGATCGGATTGATTGTCGGGCTTATTTTTCTGTATATCCTCACAGGCTACCAAGCCGTGAAACAGCAGCACCGGCTGACGGACACCAAAAAAGAGATGCTCGATGCTAAGTTCCGGTACATGACCATCAGCGCAGAACTGACCAACACCACGCGACAAAGCCACATTATCAACGTACTGAAAGAGAACGGCAGTACGCTGCAAGAAAATACTAAACCACCAACCAAAATCCTTAACTAACATGTCTGACGAACAAAGAAACACCGTATGGCGTTTCGCCATCATCTTCATCATCATCCTGATCGGCTTCGGTGCCGTATTGGGAAAAATCATTTACGTACAAACAGTAGAGCGCGAGGAGTGGCTCAAAGTGGCCGACAAACAAGTACCTACCAATCGTCCTATCAAAGCCGCACGCGGTAACATCCTGGATTGCAACGGGCGTCTGTTAGCGACCAGTATGCCGCAGTACTATGTATATATGGATACGCGTGTGCCCGCGCTACACGAGAAGAACGGGGCGCTCTTCCATGCCTACATAGACAGTCTGGCGCTCGATCTGGCAACGGTTGTCGGCGAGCGGACGCAGACGGAGTACAAGACCCGCATCGTCAATGCGTATCTGCGGGGAGAAAAACGACTTAAGGTTTGTGATCATCGCATCAATTATCTGCAACGCCAAGCGCTGGAGCAGAATGTGCTGATCAAGAAAGGCAAATACAAAAGCGGTATTTTCTTTGAGGACCAGCACCGTCGCATCAAGCCCTACGGCATCCTTGCCAGCCGTACTATCGGAGGTATATACGGAGAAGGCGGAGGCGGTAATTCCGGTTTGGAGAAAGGTTTCGACACCGAACTGCGAGGCGAGGATGGCATGAGCAGTGTGCAGAAGATCGGAGGGCGCTACGAGTCGGTTACCGTGGAAGAAGCGAAAGACGGACTGGATGTACTCACCACGATTGACGCCAATCTGCAGGATATAGTGGAGAACGCGCTGCTGGCCAAAACGACACAGTTGGAGGCCAAATGGGGTTGCTGCATTCTCATGGAGACGCAGACCGGTTATATCCGAGCGATCGCCAATCTGGATCGAGACGAAGACGGCAAGTACTACGAGGCGCAGAACCACGCTGTACAACGTGTCGAACCGGGTTCGACGTTCAAGACCATTGCGCTGGTAGCCGCCCTCGATGACGGTAAGATAGATATTGACGACACCGTCTCTGTCACTTCGGCGCCATGGAAATACTTCACCGTCAAGCACACGGACGCGCACAAGATGGATACCGTACTGACCGTTCGTTCCGCCTTAGCCGCTTCCAGTAACATCGCCTTGGCCAAAATCATCACACGCTGTTATGAGGGGTCGGCTAAGAAATTCGTTCGGCGCATCGAGAAAATGGGATTGATGGACAGCGTCTATTGCGAGATTCCGGGGGCCGACAAGGTACGTATCGACATTCCCAAAGACACGGTTACACTCAGTAAGATGTCTTACGGTTATTCGGTCGAGCTGAGTCCGATGCAGATTTTGATGTTCTATAACGCGATTGCCAATAACGGCAGGATGATGCGTCCGATGTTAGTGACCGCTATTCAGCAGAACGGCGAGAACGTGAAGACATTCCGGCCGCAGGTGGTCAAGTCCTCTATCTGCAGCAAGGGCACGCTTCGCGATATTCGCAGTGCGCTGCACGATGTCGTATGGGACCGCTTGGGTACGGCATCCCGCCACCCGTGGTCAGGAGCGAAAGCGCAATCGGAGTTAGTTCACATCGCCGGCAAAACCGGTACGGCACAGTTATATATCCCGAGGCAAGGTTATTCAGGAAGTCATCACCGCATCACCTTCGTGGGTTATTTTCCGGAGGAGAACCCGCGTTACACCTGCATCTGTATGATCGAAGACCCGCACGGTGCGTACGATGCCGGTAAAGATTGCGGTAGCACGGTGCGCATAATTGCCGAAAAAACCATGGCCTACACCGGATGCTATATTTGGAAGAAAGGCGAACGCGTTCTGGAAAAACGTTAAACAGTTAATCATTAAAATTAATATCAATGATATTAAGCGAACTCATACAAGCCATCAAGCCGATTGAAGTCATCGGAAGCACAGACAAGGAGATTAACCAGCTGCATTTTGACAGCCGCAAGATCGGTCAAGGCGACCTGTTTGTTGCCCAAGTCGGCACAGCAGTTGATGGACACACCTTCATTGACAGTTGCGTAGCCAAAGGCGCTGCAGCCGTGGTGCTGTCGGACCGCAGTTTTCTGCCGAAAGAGGCGAATGCCACGTATATTCTGGTGGATAACACCGACCGCGCCTTGGGTCTGTTGGCCTCTCGCTGGTACGGAGAGCCGAGTAAGCAATTGACCTTGATCGGCGTCACCGGTACCAACGGCAAAACGACCATCGCTACCCTGCTCTATAAGTTGGTGCGCGCAATGGGACACAAAGCCGGACTGCTCTCCACGGTGGTCAATTATATTGAGGACGAAGCCGTTCCTGCTACCCACACTACTCCGGATGCACTGGAGTTGAACGGTTTGCTGCGTCGAATGGTCGATGCCGGTTGCGAATATGCCTTCATGGAAGTCAGCAGCCACGCTATCGCACAGGAGCGCATTGCCGGACTGGATTTTGACGGTGCGCTGTTCACTAACCTCACACGCGATCATATCGACTATCACAAGACGTTCGACAACTACCGCGACACCAAGAAACGGCTCTTTGACGGATTGAAGAAGAGTGCTTTTGCCGTTACCAACAAAGATGACAAGAACGGACTCGTCATGACACAGAACTGCAAGGCCGCGGTACACACCTACTCGACTCGTGCGCTGGCGGATTACAAAGCACAGATACTGGAAGAAGGGTTTGACGGAATGATGCTCAGCATCAACAACAAAGAGGTGTTTGTACCCTTAGTCGGACGATTCAATGTGAGCAACCTGCTCTGCATCTACGGCGCGGCGCTCTGCCTTGGATTCGAAGAACTGGAGGTACTACGCGTACTCTCCACCCTCAAGCCGGTGAACGGACGGTTCGAGACCATTCACAGCCCCAAGGGTTGGACGGCGATCGTGGATTATGCTCACACACCGGATGCTGTGGACAATGTGATTCAAACGATTCGCGAGATCAAATGCGAAGGAGCTAAACTGATTACCGTGGTCGGTTGCGGCGGAAACCGAGATAAAGGCAAACGACCGATGATGGCACAGATTGCCAAACGGGGAAGCGAGCAGCTCATTCTGACCAGCGATAACCCGCGCGATGAAGAACCGCAAGACATATTACGAGACATGACCGCCGGACTGACTGAAGAGGAACTGCGTAGCACACTCGTGATTGAAGACCGCGCCGCTGCCATCCAAACCGCCTGCACGCTGGCGCAGAAAGATGATGTCATCCTCGTGGCAGGCAAAGGACACGAGGACTACCAGATTATCAAAGGTGTCAAACATCATTTTGACGACCACGAGGTGGTTCGCAAGTATGCGAACATTTGAGATTTAAGATTTTATATTTGAGATTTTATGCTATATTCTCTTTTCAATCATTTCAACGAGGTGTTAGGTGCCCGACTGTTCACCTACATTTCCTTCCGCGCCATCACCTCCGGAGTGTTGGCCTTGTGCGTCAGCGTATGGTTCGGTAACTGGTTCATCAATTACATGAAGCGTCATAACATCAGCGAGACGCAACGCGATGAAAAGACCGACCCGTTCAATGTAAACAAGAAGGGCGTTCCGACCATGGGCGGACTCATTGTCATTATCGCCATTCTGTTGCCGTGCCTGCTGATGGGCAATTTGAGTAATGTCTATATGATCCTCATGCTGGTCACCACAGTACTGATGGGTCTGCTGGGTTTCGCGGACGATTATATCAAAACATTCCGCAAGAACAAAGACGGCCTGAACGGCTGGGTGAAGATTGGCGGACAAGTAGCGCTGGGACTTATTGTCGGTCTGACGCTTCGTTTTGCACCGGCAGCCACTATGAATGAAGTGGTAACCAGTCATATAGAGAATAACATCACCGTGGTGGAGAAGACTCCGGAGATCAAATCCACCCAAACCACCATCCCGTTTGTCAAGCACCATAACTTCAATTACGCAGACCTGTTCTCCTGGTTGGGTGAAGAGAACAAATACCGCGCAGGCTGGATCTTCTTCGTGCTGCTGACGGTCTTTGTCGTGGCAGCTGTGAGCAACGGAGCCAATCTGAACGATGGAATGGATGGCATGTGTGCAGGCAACTCGGCGATAATAGGCATCGCCTTGCTCATTCTTGCCTATACGAGCGGTAGTGTCGTATGGGCGGAGTATTTCGATGTGATGTACATCCCAGGCAGCGAAGAGTTGGTAGTCTTTTTGGCATCCTTCGTAGGGGCACTGGTCGGTTATCTGTGGTTCAACGGCTTCCCCGCACAAGTCTTCCTCGGAGACACAGGCAGTTTGACAGTAGGCGGTATCATCGGCGTTTGCGCGATGGTGATACACAAGGAGCTGATGGTACCTGTGCTGTGCGGTATCTTCCTTATGGAGAGCGTGAGCGTGATTCTGCAGACGCAGGTATATAAATTCTATAAGAAACGCGGGCGTCACGTGCGCGTATGGAAACGCACCCCGTTGCATGACCATTTCCGCACATCGGTGGAGCAAGTGCTCAAGAACGACCCGACGTGCTCCATCATCTTCAAAGGCAGCCGTAACCTGCACCACGAGAACAAGATCGTGCTGCGGTTCTGCATCGTCACTTTGATCTTGGCTGCCATCACCATCCTAACCCTCAAAATCCGTTAACAATGGCACGAATAGTAGTACTGGGAGCAGGCGAGAGCGGTAGCGGAGCAGCTATCCTCGCCAAAGAGAAAGGATTTGATGTGTTCGTAAGCGACTGCGGTACGATCAGCGATCCGTACCGTGCGCTGTTGGATCAGAACGGCGTGCAATGGGAAGACGGACAACACACCGAAGCACTGATCTTAAACGCAGACGAAGTGGTCAAATCACCGGGTATTCCGACAACGGCACCGCTCATTCAAAAACTGCAGGCACAAGGCACGCCCATCATCTCGGAGATTGAGTTTGCAGCCCGTTATACGCATGCGAAGATGATCTGCATCACCGGTTCGAACGGCAAAACGACCACTACTTCGCTCATCTATTATATTCTGCGTAACGCAGGTCTTAACGTCGGTCTGGCCGGCAACATAGGCAACTCTCTGGCACTGCAGGTAGCACGCGAAGATCACGATTACTATGTCATCGAGTTATCGTCGTTCCAGCTGGATAACATGTACGATTTTCGGGCAGACGTAGCCATTTTGCTGAACATCACACCCGATCACCTCGACCGATATGACTTCAAGTTCCAGAACTATATCGATGCCAAATTCCGCATCACACGGAATCAGACCAAGGAGGATTCGTTCATCTACTGGGCAGAAGACCCCGTTATTGATCGGGAGATGAAGAAAATACAGTTAGGTGCAACCTTATATCCCTATGGTTTCACGCAGCCGAACCCGCTGCCTGTCGGAGAAGAAGAATTGGCGCTCAAGGGACGGCATAACATTCTCAATTCGATGGCGGCCACTCTTGCGGCGAAGGTGCTGGAGATTAAGAACGATGTCATACGCGAGAGCCTGATGACGTTCCAGGGCGTAGAGCACCGTCTTCAGTACGTAGCGACCGTACGCGGCGTGAGATGGATCAACGACAGCAAGGCCACCAATGTGAACTCCTGCTGGTACGCGCTCGAATCAATGACCACCCCAACCGTGCTTATTCTGGGCGGAAAGGACAAAGGTAACGACTACTCGGAGATAGACGAACTGGTGCGCACCAAATGCCACACGCTGGTCTTCATGGGACTGCACAACGAGAAACTGCATGAGCATTTCGACTCGTTTGACATCAATATCATCGACACCGATAATCTGCATGATGCCGTGCAGGCGGCTTATCACGCGGCCTATGAAGGGGACACCGTGCTCCTCAGTCCGTGCTGCGCCTCGTTCGACCTGTTCAAGTCATACGAAGACCGCGGTGAGCAGTTTATGGCAGCCGTGCGAAAATTATAATTGCCCGTTAAACCTAAACACCAAACTAATATGAAAAAATTTAATTTTAAAAACATCGACCGCTCTTATTGGGTATTGTTTATATTCCTGATAAGTACTGCGATTATTGCGCTATTCTCGGCGTCCTCTACGCTCGTGTACTCGAACCACTCGGCACTGGGCCCTATCGGGCAACAAATGCTCTTCATTGTCATGGGAGTCATCGCGGCCGGATGCATTCAGTTTATTCCTACGCATTACACCCGATTAGGCGGGTACATACTGCTGGGTTTGAGTACGTTACTGGTGTTCTCCACTATGGTTCCCGGTAACCCGCTGGTAGTCACTATCAACGGCGCGGCGCGGTGGGTGCGTATTGCCGGTATCACTTTCCAACCGTCCGAATTAGCGAAGCTGAGCCTCATCATTGTGATTGCGGATCAGTTGGCGCGTATCAAGACAGAAGAGGACAAGAAGAAGTATTTCTACCGCACGCTCATCATATCAGCCGTGGTGATGCTGCCTATTATGGCGTCTAACTTATCCACTGCCGTACTCATCGGATTGATCATTTTCTGCTTATGGATTCTGGCGCGTATTCCTTGGAAGTACACGCTCTCGGTTGTCGGCATTGCTATTCTGGTACTGGGATTGGGTTATAGTATTGTGGAGTTCGGTTTTGTTCGTCCGGGACGCCAGATGCATGGCCCGTTCAAGCGTGCCACCACATGGGTATCCCGTATTGACAGACATTTCGAGCACTCGGAGGAATCCAAATATGTGCTGACAGACGAGAATATACAAGAGGTCTATTCGGCTGTGGCTATCGCGCGCGGCGGAGCATCGCCTATCGGCGTACTTCCCGGTAACAGCAAGGAACGCGACTACCTGCCGCTGGCTTTCGCGGACTATATCTTCGCCATCATTGTGGAAGAATCAGGAATCGTTGGTGCGATCTGGTTAATCGTTCTCTATCTGGCTGTTCTTTTCCGAGCCTGCTATGTGTCCAGCCGGTATTCCGATATGCCGTCCATGCTAATGACCATGGGACTGGCTCTGATGATCACCTGCCAGGCACTCATCTCCATGCTGGTAGCCGTCGGATTAGGTCCGGTTACCGGACAACCGCTACCGCTCATCAGCCGAGGTGGTACATCGGTACTCATCACCTCCATCTATTTCGGAATAATGATGGGCGTGAGCCGCGAACAACTGGTGCTGCGCGACCGCGTGCAGGAGGCCAAAGAGGAGAGCGAAGAAGATGCACCTATTGTAACACTGGAATAAATCACTTATTATAGTATGAGATACCTCATTTCCGGAGGGGGAACCGGAGGACATATATTCCCCGCAGTCAGTATTGCTAATGCGCTGAAGGAATTGGATCCAGAAGCGGAGATTTTGTTTGTCGGCGCGTTGGGACGTATGGAAATGGAGCGCGTTCCGCAAGCGGGTTATAAGATCATCGGCTTGCCGGTACGCGGATTCAATCGTGCGCAACCATGGAAAAACGTGTCCGTGATGGCGGATCTATTAAAATCGCTGCGCCAAGTCAAGAAAATCATCAAGGAATTCAAGCCGAACGTAGGAGTTGGCGTCGGCGGTTACGCTTCCGGCGCAGCCATGTGGCAGGCCGCAAAAATGGGCATTCCTATCCTGCTGCAGGAGCAGAACGGCTTTGCCGGCGTGACCAATAAGATATTGCGAAACAAGGCCGCCAAGATCTGTGTGGCATACGAAGGAATGGAGCGTTTCTTCCCTGCAGATAAGATTATCCTAACCGGCAATCCGGTGCGTCAGAACCTTCTCAACGGCGTTAGACGCGAAGTAAAAGGAGAGAAAAACCTGCTTATCATTGGTGGCAGTCTCGGCGCTCGCACTATCAACGAAGCCATCAAAGCCGCACTGCCACAATTGAGTCAGACCAAAGGGCTACACGTGGTTTGGCAAACAGGTAAGGTATATTACGATAAATGCAAAGCAGCGTGGGAAGCAGCAGGTAGTCCGGCCAATATTGAGTGCCTTGATTTCTTGTCCGATATGCCTGACCGCTACGCACAAGCCGACCTAGTCATCTCACGTGCCGGTGCATCGTCTATCAGCGAACTATGCCTGCTCGGTAAACCGTCCATCCTTGTACCCTCTCCGAACGTAGCAGAAGACCATCAGACCCATAATGCGATGGCACTGGTTAATAAAGAGGCCGCTGTGCTCGTCAGAGATGTGGAAGCTGCAGAGAAACTTATTCCCACAGCGTTGGAACTCATACAAAACAAAAAACGGCTTGAGCAGTTGCACACCAACGTGCTTCAACTGGCTCAAACCGATTCTGCCAAACGCATCGCTGAAGAGGTGATAAAATTAGCCACGCGCTGATTATAACTCCGGTGTGTAATTCACCAGGTCTCCGTTCAGGAAACTGTCATACGCAGTCATATCTATCAGACCGTGACCACTCAGGTTGAAGAGAATAACTTTCTCTTCACCTGTTTTTTTGCAGGCCAAGGCTTCACGGATTGTGGCAGCGATAGCGTGACAACTCTCAGGAGCGGGGATGATACCCTCCGTGCGGGCGAACAACATGCCCGCGTCAAAAGACTCCAACTGCGGAATATCCACTCCTCTCATCAGCCCGTCTTTAAGCAATTGGCTGACAATCACACCCGCACCGTGATAACGAAGACCTCCGGCATGAATATTCGCAGGCTTGAATGTATGACCAAGCGTGAACATCGGAAGCAATGGCGTATATCCCGCCGAGTCTCCGAAATCATACTCAAACTTACCCTTGGTCAGTTTGGGACAACTGGCCGGTTCTGCAGCTATAAAATCTATTTTCTTGCCTTCTTTGATCGTATGACGCATGAATGGGAATGCCATACCGGCAAAGTTACTTCCTCCTCCGAAACATGCAATAATCGTATCCGGGAATTCTCCCGCCATCTCCATCTGCTTCTCAGCTTCAAGACCGATAACCGTCTGGTGCAACGATACATGGCTCATCACCGACCCCAAAGTGTACTTGCAATTCGGAGTCGTAGTTGCCAACTCGACAGCCTCAGAGATGGCTGTTCCAAGCGACCCGGGGTGATTAGGGTCAGCCGTGATGATATCCTTACCGGCACGCGTGGACATAGAAGGCGAACCAGTAACAGTAGCGCCGAACGTACGCATGATACTACTGCGGTAAGGTTTCTGTTGCATTGATATCTTCACCTGATATACGGCGCACTCCAAACCAAAAGTCTTGGCAGCATAACTCAACGCGGCGCCCCATTGACCGGCCCCCGTCTCCGTTGTCACATTCGTCACACCCTCCTGCTTGCAGTAGTAACACTGCGGAATAGCGGAATTCACTTTGTGGGACCCCAATGGATTGACACTCTCGTTCTTGAAATAAATATGCGCCGGCGTTCCCAATGCCTCTTCCAATGCGTAGGCGCGTACTAACGGCGTAGAGCGGTAATAACGATAGCGTTCTTGTACCTCCTCCGGGATATCTATCCACGCATGCTCCTGATCCAGTTCCTGACGGGCGCACTCTACAGCAAAGATATGACTCAAATCTTCTGCGGTAAGCGGTTCTTTTGTTACAGGACTCAACAACGGCAGTGGCTTATGAACCATCTCTGCCTGTATATTATACCACTGACGAGGCAGCTCGCTCTCGTTCAGCAAAAAACGTTTTTGCTTATTCATTATCGTTATTATTATTCTGTTTATTTGCACGCGGGTGAGTAGCCATATAAACCCGTTTAATCTGCTCAAACGTTGTATGAGTATACACCTGCGTGGTGCTGAGAGAAGCATGTCCTAACAGCGTTTGTATTGTCCGAATATCCGCCCCGTTATCCAACATAGCGGTGGCAAAAGTATGGCGCAACACGTGTGGCGAATGCTTCTTGAGTGAGCTCACCTCACCCATCCGATTACGGACTATCGAGTATAAAACACTCTTGCTCATTGGCCGCCATGCCCCACCACGAGACTGATAGACAAACAATGCCGGAGCTTGCTCCAACGGCCGAGCCTCCATATAATCTTTAATCTGCTTGATCAAATGTTCTCCAATCGGCACAATACGCTCCTTGCGGCGCTTACCGAAGATACGTACTTGAGCTTGCTGCAAATCAATATCACGGTCCTGCAGATTCAGCATCTCCGCTTGTCGCATGCCCGTCTGGTAGAGCATCTCGATAATCAACGCATCGCGGATAGACTCAAAATCATCTGCCCAGTTATCGTGCTGCGTGACAGTCTCCATCTCCTCACTGCGGAAGAAGACCGGTAGCGGCTTGTCGGCTTTCGGAGGAACAATTCGCGCCGTAATATCACGCGGTACTTTCTTTTGACGCAGCAGGTATTTATAAAAACTGCGAAGCGCCGACAGTCTGCGTTTGACAGAACGGGGAGACTGTTTCTCCTCCTCAATCATATGCAGCAGCCAACCTTTCACATCGTCCTCGCCCACCATCGAAGGGTCATACGCAGCCGGATCTAGCTGCATATAACGACAGAAATCTCGCAGATCGTCCCGATAGGCTTCTACCGTACGCTGCGAGTATTTCCGTTCTATGGCAATATAATCCAAGAAATGTGAAATCACAATTCTCCACTCTGAACTATCAAATTTCCTTACCCGTTTTTTCTTCGCTCTCAAACGGGAAGAGGCCGAACAATTGAGCGTCAATGCGATCCGTCACCCAGCGGAAATCCTCCGGGTTGTCACCGAACTTGATCTTGTCTCCTTCTACAATCAGCAGATTGCCCTTATAGTCCTTGATCCAGTTCTCGTACTTGTCGTTCAATCCCTGCAGATAATCCAATTTCATCTGCTGCTCATACCCGCGGGCACGTTTCTGTATCTGCGCAACCAGCGTCGGCAACGAAGCACGCACATAAATCAGCAGATCCGGCATCTTAACCAATGACATCATCAGGTCGAACAAATCCTGATAATTTTCGAAATCACGGTCGGACATCATTCCCTGGTCGTGCAGATTCGGAGCGAAGATACGCGCATCCTCATATATCGTACGATCTTGGATAATATACTTATCCGATTTACCAATTTCTACTACGTCTTTGAAACGCTTGTTGAGAAAATAGATCTGTAAATTAAACGACCACCTGGCCATATCGGCATAGAAATCCGCCAAGTACGGATTATACTCCACGCTCTCAAAACGCGGTTCCCAGCCATAATGCTTGGCTAACATGTTTGTTAGGGTGGTCTTTCCGCACCCGATGTTTCCTGCTACTGCTATATGCATAGTAGTTAATGTTTTATTGTTTTTGATGTAATGATGTCCAATTCTGTTCGGAGAAGAGGCCGAATAACTCGGCATCTACTTTGTTTACCACCGTGCGGAAATCCGCGGGGTTGTTCTCAAAATCCATATTATCGGATTCAATCACCAGCACACGACCGTCGTATTGATGAAAAATAAAATCTTCGTATTTCTCATTCAACCCGCGTAAGTAGTCTATCTGCATCGTCTGCTCATAGTCTCGTCCACGTTTCTGGATTTGCGCAATGAGCGCCGGAACCGATTTACGCAAGTATATCATCATATCCGGCATCTTCATCTGTGATTTCATCAAGTCAAACAACTCCATGAACGTCTCATAATCACGCTCGCTGAGGTCTCCGCGCTCGTAATTATTCCGCACAAAAACATACACGCCCTCAAAGATAGAACGATCCTGAACAATCGTGTGCGTAGACTGCTGCACTACCAGCATATCTTTGAAACGCTCTTTCAAGAAATACGTCTCCAGACAAAACGCCCAACGGTTGATGTCACTGTAATAATCTTCCAGGTACGGATTGAAGCTCACGCTTTCAAAGCGCGGCTCCCATCCGTAATAGCGCGCTAACATCTTTGTCAGCGTCGTCTTTCCTGCACCAATATTTCCAGCAATAGCGATGTACACTTATCGTACCTCCATTCCTGTTATAGTATATACTTTATCACCGCGGCGAATGAACAACTGGCCGTTCTGAAGGAACTTAACGCCTTGCTCTTCATGCGCTACCACGTTCTCAATCGGCAGCAGACTCTCCAGATCCTGGTTGATGATCGGCAGCTCCACTTGACGACCGGTGAAGATCTTCAACTCGCCCGGCTGCAGCGAAACAGAACCGGTCTTGGTGCCACCTGCATAGTAGTCAAACCACGTGCCGTCAGGCATATCAACAGACTGCTCATTGATATCGAAGTTTGCCACGACAAACACATCGCTACCCCACTGCACATAGCGCACTTTTCTTCCGGAACCTATATCCTGCTTCGTCGGATCACCCGCAAACACTTCCGGCATGATACGCGTACGGAGCTGAATAGCCTGCGCACACTTGGTGTAAGCCGCAATGCGGTTCGAGTCTGCGAAGTAACCTTCCGTCTCCGGGCGGGCTTTGATGTTACAACGGTAACTCTCTTTCTCTTGGCCTACAAAACGATGATCCGCCTCACTGTTGATAGAAAAGTCATAACCGATCTCCTCGAATTGCCAAATCATATGCGAGCCGTTCAGCAGCACATTCATCGCTACGCAAGCCGGAATTCGATTGATACGGGTCGCCTCATTGGTTTGCATATCACCGTTACCCCATCGCTTTGCCTTGTACTGCATACGCTCCTCGTCATGGCTCTCGCAATAGGATACATAGCCGTCCTTATTGGCCTCAGTAAAACTGTCGCCGTCCTTCAGCCAACCCATAGCTGCCTGCATATAGGCATTGTTAGTGTTGTTCCAGCAAAGCATGCCCTCATTGATCAGTTGCGGACGCTCGCTGCCCATTTGGTCGCCCCAGTGCTCACAAATCATATAAGCGGTTGGGCTGACAGCCTTCAGACCATTGTTATAATAATCTTTGATATGAACAACCGAGTTCTTGGTCTTTCCGCAGAATCCGTGACTAAGGTCGAAGCGGAAACCATCCACTTTGTACTCTGTCAACCAATATTGAATAGCACGTTTGAACATCCGCTGAGCCGGTTCAAAATCATGATTCCAGTCCTCATACACATTGTCGCTATGCGGAGCCGTCACATTGAACCACGGGTTTTCGGCCAGATCCGATCCGTACGGATACAATTTATTCATCGGGTTCAGACCCGTTGCATGGTTAAACACCATATCCAGGATCACCGCGATGCCGCGTTGGTGACACTCGTCAATGAAGGACTTGATCTCGTTCTCCGAACCGTACGCACGATCAGGCGCGAAATAGTGGTTCGGCGAATAGCCCCAGTTGTAGTTACCGTCAAACTCGCAAATCGGCATCAACTCGATAGCATTCACACCTAACTGCTGAATGTAATCCAAACGCTGACGCACACCTTCTATCGTACGTATAGCGGTATAATCATAGGTCCACAACTCATAAATAACCAAGTTATTCTTATCCGGGCGCTGGAAATTAAGCGTAGCATCCGACCATTCGAATTGCGGTTTCTGCGTTTGGATAACCGTCACATAACCGCCATCCGCACCTTTCAGCGGATACTGAATCAACGTCGGATCAGCTTGGCGCGGTTCCCATTGGTCATCCGGGTGAATCACCTTCTCGGAGAACAAGTCCGAGATCTGCTTCCGCACGCTGTCCGCACGCTCCACTGCGTACTGGAATCGGTATTCCTTACCCGGTTCCAAATCCGTCAGGGTGATCCAGAAATAGTTACCGTCCTTGTATAATTGATGCGCTGCGTCCAGTTTCCAACCCGTCATATCGCCCAGAAGGAACACACGGTTAGCGGCTGCAGTCGTGCTGGCAGCGTACGTACAGAGCGTCACCGAAGTGCCATCCTCTCCGTAGTAGATACCTTGATCAACACCGGCCGGACGAGCTTGGACAGTCGGCGTCAAGCCTTCTACTGCCGCCCATATATCGTCCTGCGTATTGTCTTCGCCCAACACAAGGAAGAAATCACCGCCGCTAGACGTCTTGCCTTCCTTCGATCCGCCGGGGCCGTCATTGAACACAAACGCCAAGGCATACACCTCCGTACCTTCCGGCACATTATAATAGGTGTAGAGATTATCAATCTCCATCTGCCACTTACCGTCAGATGTCTTAGTCAACTCCGGGGCACTGGCCGAACGCCAAGTCGCCTTCACACCCAACCAGTTCTGCGTTCTGGTGCAATAACCCGTGTGAGCGTAACATTTGGTAGCCGTAGCCATTCCGCCATTACCGCCCTTAGGATTGTAGGTAATGGTAATTTTTCCGGTATAACCGGGCTCGATAATGAGGGGATCCGTTTGGATCTGGGCTTGAACGAAAACAGCCACCATCAACACGAGACTTAATAGAACTTTGCGCATACTCTTAAAAGTTTATTATGCGCCCGTGTGTATGTGCACGGGCGCATTGGGTTAATTACAACTGACGACCGGTAGCATCATATACTTGGTCACCAATCATGATACGGAGTTGTCCGTCAATGATCATCTTCGTACTTTGAACCTTGGTTCCCTGTACATCCTCGATGCCTTGATTCTCGCAATCCATAAGCTTCTTGCCGGCCATTGCCTCAAATGCCAATTCAACCGTACCATCACCGTTATCATACAGATACAGCGTGTAGTTACCTGCCGGGACATGCAGTTTTTCAGCTCCGGATGTTGACATCGTTGCATGCGTCGGACCATCTACATAACTCGATGCCATATACTGCTGACCAGGAACACCGTGTACCTGGTATACAACGAAGATATAACCATTTTCTTTTACTTCAATACTCGAAATACCGCAGTCGAACAAACCTCCATCGATCTCATTTTCAATATTTTTTCCATCTACATAACCTTTCCAGTACCAATACGCATCTGCACCCGGAGTTACAGGAGGAGTAACAGGGTCGTCACCTCCGCCATTGCAAGCACCGATATAGAGTTGGTCGTTCTGGAACTTCAGTTTGATATAGAAATCATAACAACCGGCTTGAGAGCAGGTATAATGATCACCATCACGAATTATACCAGCTACACTGGCACCATCCAAATCAACAGCCCAACCGGCTCCTGCGCCATTATTGGCGCTTGCGTCCCATAACTGCAATGTTGAACCGCTGGCTACCGAAACACCCAATACCATGAACTCTTGGAAAGAAGGATCACCCGGAGTGGGATTGGCTTCTCCTGCATGGAAAGTACCATCAATCATCATGCCGTAAGTCTGGGCAAACATACCTGCAGCAAACAGCACTGCTGCAAAAAGTGTAAAGATTTTCTTCATAATACTAAATTTTTTGTTGTTGTTTTATGTTAATTGGTTATTGAACTATTCGTCCTTGCATATCATAGACGCGCTCGCCTACGCGAATGTACAGCTGTCCGTCTTGCAGAAATTTCTCTTCATTCTCCGATAACCGCTCACCGTTCACCGTTACAAGATCTTCCGTCCAAGCTACATAGTACATCGCATAATCATCCCCTTTCACAACCATCGTATAACCCTCCGGTTGCGTATCTCCCGCTGCGGTTCCTAACATCAGCATCACGTTTCCGTGCTTGCCGTGCACCGTTGCACGATACCATCCGCTTCCCGCTTCTTCGTCCACCGTACTCTCCGAATGAATGCCTGCCGCACGGCGCGCATCGATCATCTTTTTGATCTCCGCTTTGTACTTCACCCAGTGCGGATAGAACACACACGGCACACCCGGCATCGACAGCAGATACGCGTTGCAGCGCATCATTAGACTCTTGTCGTTGATACTGGATCCGTCACCTTTCCCATTCGGCTCATTTCCGTTTTGACGATTGAATGTATCATGGTTGTCAATGAACGTCACCGCATACTTCGAATACCCCTTACCGCGCAAACCGCCGTTCATGCATTTGGAGTAATTCTTCTGGTATATACCGTCGCGGAACGTGTTGTATTTCAGCGCAAAATCAAACGTCAGCGTATTTTTACCGGCATCGTCAATGCGGGATTTCAAATGACTTGCATCACCGTACCAGTACTCCATCACCGAGAAATACGGTTTGGAAGCCGTGTTATATGCATCGATATGACTGGTGTGGAATCCGCCGCAATAATCGTAACGGAAACCGTCATACAGCATCACATTCTTCATCCATTTGGTGTAAGCCTTGCACATGTTCTGCACGTTGGTGTTCTTATGATCCCAGTCACGCGCTGCGCCGTAGTTGGCTTCATGCTGACCATCATCCTTATTAGCACCCAACGTGCAACCGTGACCGTTCGCTTCATCATCACTGGTGATCCATGTACTCTGCGGACTGAATTGGCCGTAGGTACCGAAGTCCAACGAATTGAAATCGCACCAACTGCTGCGGTTTCCGCAGTGGTTAATCACTATATCCGCCAGCACACGCACACCGTTGTTATGGAACGCACTAATCAAATTCTGCAATTCCGTACGGCTGCCCAACGAACTATTCTGATTGCTGTAGCATTTGGCGATATAACCCAATCCACCGCCACTCTCCGCACTGGGCGGAAGCCAAACGAGCGAGAAATACGAACCGATCTCAGAGGCTTGACCACTCAAGGTAGTCCAGCGGGTGTTTCCGTACCCGTTATCATTCTGACTGTCCCAATAGAACGCTTGCAGCATAATGTCTTCGCACTCAGACGGAACAGCTGTTTCATAATCCTGCGGCACAACCGGAGTCGGCGTGTCCCCGTTCGATGACTCAATGTACCAGATGTCATCGTTCATCTTCATCTTGATGTAGATGTTATAGGTACCTGCCACATTGCAGCGCAGCGCATCCGAACCGGTGGAGAAATTAGCATACGCACCATACGGATCCAGTGCACTAATATTCCACGCAGCCCCCGAACCCGCATCGTAACACGTTAACTTGTCTCCTGCATTCAGGCTCACATTCATCGCCGCATATTGCGTACGCTGCTGATAATCTTGCGCTCCGGTGTTGACGGCGCTCACATCACGAGTTCCGTTGATGCGCACGTAGAACGGTTCCGCCATCATGGCCAAACCGCTCCATATACATACTATGAATAATACGACTCTTTTCACGCTACACTATTTCACTCTGCGACCCATTACGTCAAACACTTGCTCTCCGCAGCGGATGAACAACTGTCCGTTCTCAACGAACTTCTCGCCCTTTATATGTTGTTCTTCGTCTCCTTGTACATCTTCCACTCCCTGCGGGGTGCGGTTCTTATCCTTATCGCCACGCGGACTGTTCACCTTATAGTAAACACCGTAGTTCTCACCCTTCACTGCTAAGGTATAACCGGCCGGAGTGGTGCCGTAACCCGAATTCGGGCCAACCAGCAAACGAATCTCACCGTTCGTTCCGGTGATAGTTGCTTTGTAATAACCGGAGCCCGCTTCATCGCTGACAGCACTCTCGCTGTGCACACCGGTCTTGTAACGAGCATTGATCATCGGCTTCAGTTGCTCTTTATACTTCACCCAGTGCGGATAGAACACACACGGCACACCCGGCATCGAGAGTATATATGCATAGCATTGCTGAATCTTACCCGGGTACTTCATCGAGTTGCCAAGTCCGCAGAACTCATTTCCGTCGCGTTGGAACGAGTCATGGCTATCCAGGAACGTTACCGCGTAGCGGCTTTTGCCTGCACCTAACAAACCCGCACCCTTCAGCGCCGCGTAGTTATTGGACGCTATACCGTTATTAAACGCCGTATATTTGGTGGCAAAATCAAATGTCAAGGTGTTCCAACCGGCATCGTTCAAGTGGCTCTGGAGCGCGCTCACATCACCGTCCCAGTACTCCATTACCGAGAAATAAGCCTGAGCGGCACTGTTGTAATCATTGATATGACTGTTATGGAACCCTTTGCAGTAGTCATAGCGGAAACCGTCAATCTTGATATCATTGCGTAACCATTTCAGATAAGCTCTGAACATCTCACGCACTTGATTGTTATTATGATCCCAGTCACGACCGGAGTCGTAGTTTGCCTCACTTCCGTAACCGTCATCTGCCGAACCGGTAGCTTTGCCATAGCAGTCGCCTGCGTCCGTATTATAATTCATCTCATCCGTACTGCAGATCCAAGCTGATGTAGGTTCAAACGTACCATACGTACCGAAGTTCATCGTGGCGAACTTACACCATCCGCTCGCTCCGGCTACGTGGTTAATCACAATATCTGCCACTACTTTAGCGCCGTTCTGGTGTAGTGTCGTAATCAAAGTGGTTAAGTTCGGTTTTGTTCCCCAAGCACCGTCTAAGTTACTGTAGCAAATCGGCAAATAACCGGTTCCTCCGGTCGATTTAGACATAGGCGGCAACCATACCAAGTCGAACCACTTGCCAATTTCCTCTGCTTGTCCGTCGGCCAACAAATCTATCCATTTGGTACGACCGTAGCCTTTGTCCTGATAACTATCCCAATAGAAACACTGGAACATCACATCCGGACACTTAGCCGGAGCGGAAGAAGTGTATATAATCGGCTTGCCTTGGCTGATGTCAATGCAATCACCACAGTTTTCTCCGGGACCGACATACAACTCATCCTGCTGCCACTTCAGCTTGATATAAAAATCATAACATCCGGCAGCTGTCACGTCGTATTTACTGCCATTACGGGTAAATCCAGCAACCGAATGGGTATTCAGATCCACTGCCCAAGCTGCCTCGTTCTCATAATCATACAACTGCACATAATCACCGGCCGACACTTGCACATGTGCCAGATACTGAGTAAAACCCTCAAACTCCCCTGCCGGTTCGCCGGCATAATAGCAATTGCCGTTCACCAAAATACCGTAACTTTGCGCGAACGATAACGTAGCGCACAACACGGCTGCAATACACAAAACTGTCTTTTTCATTATATCGTTTTTTATTTATTTCACCATACGTCCGGTAGCGTCATACACGTGCTCGCCTTGACGAATATACAACTGCCCGTTCTCAATAAACTTCTCCCCGCTCATCGGCAACCGCTCACCGCTCACCGTTTCTACTCCCTGGCCGACTTCCATATAAATGGTATAATGATCGCCGTCCACGCATTTCCAATAACCGGCAGGAATCGTCATATCGCGGTTCTTACCCAAACGCAGAATCACCTTTCTTTGATGACCCTGAATAGTCGCACTGTAGGCATACGAACTGCTCGTCTCCTCCAGTACTTGCGACTGAGAATGAATACCCGCCTTTTTGCGGATGGCTATCATCGCGTTAATCTCTTCCTGATAACTCTTCCAGTGAGGCCAGAACACACACGGCACACCCGGCATCGACAAGATATACGCATAAGCCTGCAGCACACGCGCCTTCGTGGTAGCATCGCTCAAATTGCAATACTGACCACCGAACTGATTATTGCCGTATCCGTCACGCTCAAACGTATCATGGTTGTCCACAAACGTCACCGCATAACGCTCCAGACCTTGGCCACGGAACGAATTGCTATTCTTCAACAACTTGCTGTAACTACCGTTCACAATCGCTTTGTGCAACTCATACTTCTGCTGGAAATCAAAAATCATCGTGTTGTATCCCGTCTCCACCAGGTGTTGCTTCTGACGATCGATTCCTTCCCACAACTCAGAAACGGACAAATAAGGATCCGATGCCTCGTTGTACATACCCAGATATTGACCACCAAAACCCAATGTCATGTCATGGCGGAATCCGTCATATTGCATCACCCCTTTCATCCAACGCAGGTAGGCCTTTGCCCAACTCTGCACATACTCGCTTGTATGATCCAAATCGCGCAGACCGTCAAACTTAGAACCGGTGTCTTTGGCTCCGTGGGTTTCGCTACCGTAGCACGTGGAAGTCGAAGTGGTAAAACACTCATCATCGCTACAAATATGCGCCTCTGTCAATTGGAAAGAGCCGTAACCCTCGCCAAACACATCTTCTTCAAAATCACACCAGTTACTCTTGTTGGCACGATGGTTAATCACAATATCAGCCAGCACCTTCGTGCTGCCGCGATGAAGTGCAGCTATCAATTCCACCAATTTTCCCTTCGTTCCCCATGAACTGTCTTGACTGCTCAATTTCTTGTGGTTGTAACCTACACCGTTCGTTCCGGCTTTAGCACTGGGCGGAAGCCAAACCAAATCAAAATTAGCATTGATAGCCGCTGTATCTGCCAGCAGATCTATCCATTTCGTACGACCGTATTTGGTACTCGTCTTATTGGCGTCATAACTGTCCCAATAAAAAGCCTGAAGCATCACGTCCTCGCACTCCGCAGGAACGCCTACATTCTCAGCACGCAGCGTAGGAACTACAAAAAGAATCGTGACAAGACTGAAAATAAATTTTTTCATGGTTCTTTGTGTTTTGGATGTTTGTATTTACAAATGCGACGACAAAATTACAACTTTTTCCGCACATATGCAAGCGCGCGTGCATTTTTTTTTATAAAAAAGTGAATTTTTCTATATTTTTACGATATTTTTCACATGAACCGTTTGACCATCCACCGTAAAAGTGATGGTATAACCGGCATAATCCAATTTGTACTCCCGCGTCGAATCGTCTTGATAAGCCGGACGGGGATCTTGACTCAAAATAAATGAAGCGTCATCGAGCCAATCCCGAGAGAGGGCCGAGCCATTCTCGAGACAATCCCGAGAGTGCTCCCCTTGATTGGGGTACCACGCATCCGCAAATTCACCCCAATCAACCTCTAACCGATAATCCTTCGTCTGTTCCGCAAACCCGTTCTTCGCCTCCGGATGACTGTCCGAAAAACTCAAATACGGCTTGATATCATAGATCGGAGTACCATCCATCAGGTCCGCTCCGCTCACTACAAGCGCCAGCGCCTTCCGTTCGGTCGTGGTCTCGTGATCACGTGGTCTCGTGATCTCGATTTCTTCTACACCTAACAACTTGACGCTGCTTAATCCTATCGGATTAGGCCGGAACGGACTGCGCGTGGCAAACACACCCATACGAACGTTTCCTCCCAAGCGCGGCGGACGAACAGTCGGACTCCACTCTCCTCTTTCACCTTTCAACTTTAACCTTTCACCTTTATCAAAGCCCCACAAAAGCCAAAGATGGCTGAATCCCTCAATGCCTCTTAGTGCTTCACGAACGCTGTAATCAGGTTCAAAAACGATGCGCGTCACAATCGGACTCTCCTCACGACTCTGACGCGGAATACCGAACTTATCCGTGTGACCATTACGGGCATATGCTATCACTTTCAGTTCCATAACGGCTGCAAAATTACAAAAAAATACCAGAAAATGCAAGTTTTTGCAAAAAAAACATCGAAGCGCTCCCGCCCCCGGCAAAGGTGACGATTCCCCTGTCCCAGCACATCGGCGCGCCAGCCGTGGCCTGCGTCAACGTGGGAGACAGCGTCACGCTCGGTCAGA
>JAFPNK010000021.1 GCA_017401985.1 Paludibacteraceae bacterium
ATCCCGTATTTCGGTTGGGCACGTCAGGACCGCAAGGACAAACCGCGTGTGTCGATCGGTGCCAAGTTGGTGGCGAACATGCTGCAGACAGCCGGCGCAGACCGTGTGATCACTGTCGATCTGCATGCCGACCAGATTCAGGGATTCTTCGATATTCCGGTGGATCATATCTACGGTTCGAACGTGTTGGCGCCGTATATCGCAGGTTTGAATCTGAAAAAACTGATCGTCGCTTCTCCGGACGTAGGCGGTTCGAAACGTGCGTCTAATTTTGCGAAGAAACTGCATGTGATGACCGATCGTGAGGTACCGATGGTGATCTGTTACAAGAACCGCCCGGACTTCAACAAAGTGTCAGAGATCCGCGTGTTGGGTGATGTATATGGCAAGGATGTTGTCATCTTTGATGACATTGCCGACACGGCAGGTACGCTTTGCAAGGCCGCCGAAGTGATGAAAGAAGGCGGTGCCAAGAGTGTGCGTGCGGTAGTGACGCATGGTGTGTTGAGCGGCAATGCGTGCGCACGTATCGAGGAGTCGGCATTGGAAGAGTTGATCTGCACGGACTCGCTGCCTATTGATCCCGCTTGTTGCTCCAAACTGCATATAGAGACGCTTGCCGGTTCGATCGCGCAGACCATCCGCGCTATTCAAAACCACACTTCCGTGAGTGAGAAAAACGAAAGATGATGAGAAAAAATCTAGTCTTACTAGTCCAACTAGTCTTACTAGTTCTGCTAGTTTCGTGTAATAAGAAAGAGGTAAACACGGCACGTCCGGTTTTCTGTTCGGACAGCGCGTATGTCTATATCGAGAAACAGATGGCCTTCGGGCCGCGTGTACCGAACAGTTCCGCCCACATGCAATGTGCAGTGTGGTTGATCGAGCAGCTACGTGCGGCAGGAGGCGAGGTGGAACTGCAGAAGGGTTTTATGCCCGACTATCGCGGTAACAATCAGCAGATATATAATATCATTGGTCATTTCAACACACCGGAAACGGCTTCGCGGAGCCGTATCTTTTTGGGTGCACATTATGACTGTCGTCCTTGGTGCGATGAGGAAGCGAACTACGAGGATCGTTTTTACAACGTCCCGGGTGCCAATGATGGCGCCAGCGGCGTAGGTGTGTTGCTCGAGGTAGCACGTCAGTTGGGACAACGGATCGCCGATTCGAGTCTGACGACTCCGGTAGATATCATCTTCTTTGATGCCGAAGATATGGGTTCGCCGCGTGTCTATACGGGCGATGAGCGTGCCGATACATGGTGTCTGGGAAGTCAGTTATGGGCAATGAACTACGAGCGCAAAAGGAGTCCGAGTTACCAGTATGGCTTGATCTTGGATATGGTAGGTGCGCCGGACGCTGTTTTCCCGCTGGAGATGTATTCCACCAATTATGCCCGTAATTACCAGCAGCAGATATGGCGTTCGGCGCAGCAGTTGGGATATGGTGCCATGTTCTCCAACCAGCAGTCGTATCCTATTACCGACGACCATTATTACATCAATTATATCGCCGGCATCCCGTGCGTGGATGTGATCCATTACGACATCCGCAATGCGACCGGTTTCCCCGCATGGTGGCACACGCGCAACGACGATATGTCGAACATCAGCAAACAGACGCTGCAAGCCGTAGGCGAAGTGGTAATGAGCCAGTTGTAAGGTGAAAAGTAAAAGGTAAAAGGTGAAAGCATTACTTGAAATAAAAGATCTGCATGCCTCAATAGGCGGCAAAGAGATACTAAAAGGCGTGAACCTCGTGATCAACGAAGGCGAGGTACATGCCATCATGGGTCCGAACGGTGCGGGCAAGAGTACGCTGAGCGCCGTACTGACCGGAAACCCTGCGTACGAAGTGACGAGCGGTGAGGTGTACTTGAAGGGAGAGAATCTCTTGGAGATGGCGCCGGAAGTACGCGCACGCGCAGGCGTGTTCCTTAGTTTTCAATATCCGGTAGAGATTCCCGGTGTGAGTATGACCAATTTCATGCGTACGGCGCTGAACGCCAAGCGTGCGTATGAAGGCAAAGAACCGCTGAGTGCGAAAGAGTTTCTGACACTGATGCGGGAGAAGAAAAAACTGCTGGAGTTGCCGGACAAACTGAACAACCGATCGGTGAACGAAGGATTCTCAGGGGGCGAGAAGAAGAAAAACGAGATCTTCCAGATGGCCATGTTAGAGCCGTGTTTGTCTATCCTGGACGAGACGGACAGCGGTTTGGATATCGATGCTTTGCGTATTGTAGCCGAAGGTGTCAATCGTCTCAAGACCCCGCAAAACGCGTCGATCGTCATTACCCATTACCAGCGTCTGTTGGACTATATCGTGCCGGATTTCGTGCATGTGCTGGCGGACGGACAAATTGTGAAGACAGGCGATAAGAACCTTGCACTCGAACTGGAAGAGAAAGGGTATGAAGGTTTGTAAAGGTGAGACATATGAGCGCGTCTTTCGAGATCTGTTCCCTGTCCAAGACAGCCGGATTTACCGGCACCCGACTGGGCTACACGGTGATTCCGAAGGCGCTGGAGCGCAGCGGAATGAACCTGAACGCCATGTGGGTCCGGAACCGGACGACAAAGACCAACGG
>JAFPNK010000022.1 GCA_017401985.1 Paludibacteraceae bacterium
AGCTGTAGATGCACCTCCTTGTGCGGCTGCGTAACTGATGTTTGCATCACCACCCACATAACCAGAAATAGCATTGAAAGAATTCATGGTTCTTGTTATAGGTGTGCTTGCCCCGCTTGTTTCTGTGTGTTTATACACAGCGTAAGCGTCTCCGGAAGATGTCAATTGGGTGATATAAGTCGGTTTGGATGTGTTCTTAACGTAGCTGCTATTATACCATCCGTCAAACGTCCATGCGTCGCACGCATCGGCTACATATGTGCCGGTTGTAGGAAGGGTATAGGGATTAGTCTGGTTGCTTAATGCAGCAGTAGTTCCTTTGTAGTGAAGCGTGACGTTAATAGGAGCATTGGAAACCGTAATATCCGCCGTGACTGTTTTTGCATTGTACGAACCTTGAGCTGCTTGTGCGGCTTGTACAGTACATGTACCGGCTGTTGTGGCGGTGAAACTCGTACCACTGATAGAAGCACCGGTTCCGTTGGCATTTTTGACGGTATATGTTACTGCGCCGGAACTATTCGAAGAGAAAAGGGTAGATAGGTTAAGCGCCGAACCTCCAATGGTATAAGAACCGTTATTGAAAGTAATCGTCGGGTCTGTACCTGTGCTACCTGAATAGGTGATAGCCATGGATGTGATACGTGCTTGTGAAGTTGCAGAGAAGGTAATACTTGCAGCATTTCCACTCCATGTACTACCACTCATATTGCCGACAGATGGACTGGATAATGAACCTTGTGAGTAGGTGAATACTATTTGAGTTATATTTCCCACTGTGGAAGAAATGCCAAAGGTGGAACTTGCATATGAACGTAGTTGCGTGCTGTACATGCCATCAGTAGTGGTAACAGTGAAACCATTATATGTACCACTTTGCGAGTCTCGCGTACCGGTCCAACCATTTCCTCCAATATTAGCAGCAGAGATGGTGATATTCGCTCCCCATGCACTCACACTAAAAACGACACATATAATGATTGCGAAAAAACGATGTATGTTTTTCATATGATTGTTTGTTATATATTACTATTGAACGGATGTGTATGCACATGCGTATAGCGCGCGCATATTCGGATGCAAAGGTACTACATTTTTTTGAAATGCGCAAATATTTTTGGATTTTTTAGTCAAAAATTAAGAAGAATGCCCAATTGATCTGAATATAAATCAAACAAAAGAAAAATGCACAATAAAATGTGCATTTTTCTAAAATCACGGAATATATATACGTAGTATATATATAGGGTGTGGTGGGATACGTGATTCCCTCGGTAAAACCTCTAGGTTGCCTTAACCCACGCCGTAGAGTGCGTCTTTGTTGCTTTTTATTGCAGGTACTGGTCTATCAACCGTACCACCAGCGCGTTGAGGTACTCCACCTGATACTCGCCAACTGTGGCTTCAATATGGTCACCTCCGATGCCGCTGTCGTTGGTCAGGAATACATACGTACCATCCGTGGCCATTGCCGTGTAGCGAAGGAAGAACTCTGTGGGTTTGTCCACTCCGCTGGCCGCTACCGGAATGATACGAATACCCTTCTGTGCGTATTGCGGAATAGAGGCATGCAAGCTGGTGATCACGTCGTCCTGATGATGAGGAGGTGCGTCCAGCAGCATGAACGCCAGACGAATACTGTTCTCCTCACGCCAGGATAAGTCTTGCAGACCTACCTCCAGCGCGGTGTGAACCGCCTCGGGATAATCACCTCCGCCATCGGCATGTTGGTCCTCAATGAAGGACACCGTTTGGCTCAGATTGGATGTGAAATTATTCACACGCGTCAGATAATCATCCCCTTGGTCGCGATAGAAGAGCGCAGCCGTGCGGATAGCTGCATCCGTGTGATTGCTCTGCACGGTTGTGATGATGTTGGTCAGATCTTGTTTGAGGAACGCAATCTCATCCATCATCGAACCGGTAGCATCCACAATGAAGCAGATGTCAATATTCCGTGTCGGAGTAACCGATGCGGTGCACTCGTTCCACTGCTCTTCGTCGCCCCAATAGGTAACGCTCACTTCCTGATCCAGTTGCTGACCGTTCACTACCAGCGCGAGGGTGGAGTGGTCCACACTCGACACATGTTGCGTCAGTCCGATCCACAGGTTCGTGCGACCGGTGTTATCCGTGCGGCCGGCATAGATAGTGGTGTTATCCGTCTTGCGAATCAACTTCACAGGCACATCGCGCTGAGGCTCACCTGCCTCATTAAGCACACGAACAGCCACTCTGTTATTGGTGTAGAAACCCCAATACTCATTGTACTCAGCGTAATTCTTTCCTGTCGAATCGGTTTCCTGACCAGCCATCAGATGAGACCAGAAGTCCCAATGATCCAAGTCACGCCATTCGCCGGCAGTCAGTTTCCCGGCTTGCGCAGGATTTTGACCTTGATTGCCGGAGTCTCCACCGTCAATGTATCCGTCTTCAGGGTAGACATCCCCGCTGTCAATACCGGGGGAGGTCGGTTCCCCTTCGCGGGAATCTTTCATCGAGCACGCACACAGCAGCGCTGCTGCGCACAGCAATACAGAGAACTTTTTCATATGCTTTATTTTTTAGGTTGTTATACTACTCCGCTGAAGCCCATGAACGCCATTGCCAACAGACCGGCTGTCAACAACGCGATCGGGGTGCCTTGCATAGCTTTCGGCACTTTCGCCAAAGCCAACTGCTCACGGATACCGGCAAACAGTACCAGTGCCAGACCGAAACCGATAGCGGTAGCAAAAGCGTAGATCGTACCGGAGAGCAGGCCGTAGTCAGCTCCGCCCGGCAGCGCTGCCAGCAGTTTCTTCTGATCGGCTACGATCAACGCAACACCCAAAATACAGCAGTTGGTCGTGATCAACGGCAGGAACACACCCAGCGCCTGATACAACGACGGACTCACCTTCTTCAACATGATCTCAATCATCTGCACCAATGCAGCAATGACGAGAATGAAGAGGATGGTCTGCAAGAACTCAACGTGCCATGCTACCAGCAATTGTTGCAACAGATACGTCACTACGGTTGCCAAAGTCAGCACGAAAGCTACTGCGGCACTCATACCCAGCGCCGTGTCAATCTTCTTACTTACTCCCAGAAACGGGCAGATACCCAGGAACTGGCTCAATACGATATTGTTAACGAGTATCGCAGAGATAAATATTAAGAAATATACCATAACGCCTTATTTTTTATTCAGTTTGTTAACAATCGCCATCAGGTAAGCCAATGCAATGAAGGCACCCGGGGCCAATACGAAAATCAAGGTAGCGTACGAACCGTCGTACACTGTATTGCCGAAGATCTTACCGGAACCCAGTAACTCACGAACCAGACCGAGCACGGTCAGCGACAACGTGAAGCCCAGACCCATTCCGATACCGTCCAGCGCACTCAGACCAACGCTGTTCTTAGCAGCGAAAGCTTCCGCACGGCCCAGCACAATACAGTTCACTACGATAAGCGGGATAAACAAACCCAACTGCGCGTCCACTGCCGGTGCGTATGCTTTGAGCAGCAACTGAACAATGGTCACGAAGGTAGCAATCACTACGATGAACGCAGGGATACGCACTTTGTCCGGAATCAGTTTCTTTAACATCGATATAACTACATTCGAGCAAACGAGCACGAATAACGTAGCCAATCCCATGAACATACCATTCTTCGCACTGGTGGTAGTGGCCAGCGTCGGACACATACCTAATACCAACGCAAAGGTCGGATTCTCTTTGAGAATGCCGTTCGTCAGTGTTTTTAATGCATTATTCATTTGTTACCTCCGTTTCTTGTTGATGATGTTGGCAATGGCCTGCGCAATGATGGCCTGCGCCATGCTGGCAGTGACCTTGGCAGTGATGGCCCTCGCCGTGTTGGCAATGACCCTGGCACTGATGGCCTTCTCCGTGCTGGCAATGACCCTGGCAGTGGTGCTCACCTTCCGGTTTAGCCTCTTCGCTAACCTCCTCGGGATGCAATTGGCTGGCACCGCTGACTGCCTCTACATGAATACCGTTCGATTTCTGGAACGCAACGTATGCATTATTGATGGCCTTGATAAATGCCTTCGAGGAGATAGTAGCAGCCGTGATGGCCTCTACTTGATTATTGTTCTCGCTCTTAGCCTTGGTAACCTCGAACTGACCTGTAGCCTGACGACCCAGGATATAACTACCTACCTTGGTGGAATCGTTGAACCAATCACGAATGTGATCGCCCAAGCCCGGAGTCTCTTGTTGCTCCAAAACCTGATAATTGATAATCACACCTTCGTTGTCAAAACCAACCATAATCTCTTGCTCACCACCGAAACCGGTAGCACCGGTCTCAACGGCTTTACCTATGACGGTACCGTCCTCCAACGCAATCGTGTGAACAACACACATTCTGACTGTGTCTAATTTGGCCGTGTCTTGCTGGTTAGGAGCTGTGATAGCAATCGTATCAATCGACAGATCCTTAATCGTAACAGACTCGTCTGCATTCGGCAGAACGACTGCCTTCAGTGCATTTTGCTTCGCCAGTTCTTGCTGCTGCTTAATAGGCTCCTTGGTCAGCAGATAAACACCTGCCAACGCTCCTGCTGCTACTACGCAGATGAGCACCAAGCTAAGCATCATGTTGGGGAGTGAACTCTTTAATTTTTCCATAACACTTCCTCCTTATTTCTTTTTCTCGCCGAAACGGGTCGGACGAATCTTGTTTAACAATGGAACACAGGCGTTCATAATCAGGATAGCGAACGACATACCTTCCGGATAAGCACCCCAGGTACGAATCACCATCACAAGCACACCAATGCCGATACCGAAGATGATCTTACCCCATGCAGTCATCGGGCTCGTGACATAATCGGTCGCCATGAAGAATGCACCGAGCATCAAACCACCGGTCAGTAACTCATAACCAACGAACTGATAGGTCTCCATGCCGTCCGGTACCATACCTGCCCATCCAAGGCAAGCTGCGAACAACGCAACGGTAGCGATGATCGAAACCGGGATGTGCCAGGTAATCGTTTTCGTGCAAATCAAGATAATACCGCCGAGGATCAGCGCCAAAGCGCATACCTCACCAAGCGAACCACCCATGGCACCGGACAGGTAGTCCCACCACTCGATTTCCGTTATACTCTTAACGGAACCTAAACGTTCTGCCATCGGAGCGTTTTTGTCTAACATGTGCTTGAGGTAATACAGCGGCGTGGCACCGGTCTCTGCGTCCAGATAACTGGTGTCAAAATGCTTGGCTACCGGCCAAGTGGTCATCTGAGCAGGGAAAGAGATGAGCAGGAACACACGTCCTACCAGTGCGGGGTTGAACGGGTTCTGACCCAAACCACCGAATGTCATCTTACCTACACCAATAGCCACTACTGCACCAATCAGCACAATCCACCAATCAATGCTACTCGGCAGGTTGAAGGCCAGCAACAGACCCGTCAGCACTGCCGATAAGTCACCTATCGTTTGTCTTTTCTCTTTGAGCACAAAACGGCTGATCAACCACTCTGTACCTACGCAGGCCAGAATAGAAATTGCCGCTGTGATCAATGCTCCTATACCAAACTGCCAAACCGATACCGCATAAGCCGGCACCAGTGCCAGAATGACAAGAAGCATGTTTTTCCGAACTGAATCACTGCCATGTGCGTGAGGAGCCGGAGCTACAATAAATTGTTTCATATCTTTATTCTTTAAACTTTCAACGTTAAACTTTCAACTTATTTTGCTGCAGCGGCACGCTCACGCAAAATAGCTCCCACTTTGGCTTTACCCGGGCGCATCGAATCGAGCAGACGACGGTTAGCAGGACAAGTATAGACGCAGCAACCGCAGTCGATACAATCCATGATGTCGTGTTTCTCCAACTCATCGTACATCTCCAACTCAGCCAGACGGCTCAGCAGATACGGCTCCAAGCCCATCGGACAAGCCTGTACGCACTTACCGCAACGGATACAGTTCTCTTCCTCCGGACGGATGCTCTCTGCTTCCGGCAGGAACAACAGACCGCTCAGACGTTTGTTGGCCGGCATGTTCTCCACGTGATCCATCGCGCGACCCATCATCGGACCGCCACCGATAATCTTACCCGTGTCTGCAGGTATACCGCCTGCCAGCGCAATCACTTCTTCAATCGGCGTACCGAAACGAACGCTGTAGTTACCCGGTTTCTGCACTTTTTTACCCGTCACGGTCATCACGCGGCTGATCAGCGGTTTGTTCTTCTGTACCGCTTCGTAAACGGCATAGATAGTAGCGACGTTATCTACCACAGCACCTACCTCGATAGGCAGCGCACCGCTCGGTACTTGACGACCGATACAAGCGTCAATCAGCTGCTTCTCACCGCCTTGCGGATACTTCAACTTCAGCGGCAGCACCTCAATACCCAGCGCCGTATTGGCCAACTTGGTCATGTGCTCAATCGCATCTTTCTTGTTATTCTCAATACCGATGATGGCGCGATCCACACCTAAGGCTTTCTTTAGAATCTGAATACCGATGATGATCTCCTCGCCGTGCTCCAGCATCAACTGGTGGTCACAGGTCAAGTACGGTTCGCACTCTACACCATTCACAATCAGCACCTCTGCTTTCTTGCCCGGAGGCGGTAACAGCTTCACGTGTGTCGGGAAACAGGCGCCACCAAGACCTACGATGCCGGCAGCAGCGATCTTGTCAATGATCTCTTTCGGCTCCAAGGTGCACGAACGAACCAGATCCGGCGTGCGGTCAATCTCCGGCAACCACTCGTCACCTTCTACATCAATCACAATAGCCTGACCCGGAGCACCCCATGCATCTTTCCATTCGCCGATCTGAGCAACCGTTCCGCTAACCGGTGAACAGATGTTAGCACTCACGAATCCACCGGCCTTAGCCAGCAATTCGCCTACTTTCACTTTCGCTCCCACAGCCACTACCGGTTGAGTCGGCGCACCAATGTGCTGAACCAACGGAATAATAGCCTGCTTCGGCAGCGGGCACTCCGTAATCGGCTGGTGTGCGGAGAATTGTTTGTTATCTTGCGGATGTA
Source organism: Paludibacteraceae bacterium (assembly GCA_017401985.1). Lineage (GTDB taxonomy): Bacteria > Bacteroidota > Bacteroidia > Bacteroidales > Paludibacteraceae > Colicola. The sequence continues at coordinate 7,039 of JAFPNK010000022.1, forward strand.
CTCCGCCTAATCTAAATGTTTTCATAAATCCATTTACCATTTGGTCATTTACCATGTACCATTTTTACTTCAGCGCTAACGCTTGTGGGAAAATAGCTCTCGGAGTCTGCAGTGCTTTAATCTTAGCGGCAATAGCCGGATCAAAGCCCTTCTTGTCACCGCTCTGTGCCGGTGCTGCGTCCGCAGCCGCCTCATCACTCGGCGTCAAGATCTTTTTCACTTCCTCCATCGTCGGCTCACCTCCTACCGGACAAGCCAAACCATCTATGCCGCCTGCTTTCACACACGCTTCCGCGAAATTACGGCAACCGGCAAATCCGCATCCGCCACAATTGGCACCCGGTAATGCCGCCGTCACCAGATCAATGCGCGGATCTTCCTCTACTTTGAAGATCAGGCTGACAACGTACAGCAACCCTGCGGCTACCAAACCCGTCACGCCTAACACTCCCATAGAAATTAGAATTACACTCCAATCCATGTTTAGAATTTGTTAAATTGTTGTTTTATCTGTTATTTATAATTTTCTCGCTGTAAACGTGAACTGCTTCTGCAACCGGTGCTTGAATGCGCTCAGTACCAAGTAGTACAGCGCAATCGACCCTAAGGACACAGCACCAACCACCGCTTCGCTCCACGGGGTAGCGAACGTCAGGGTTGCCATCACCGCCATCATCACCACGAACGGGAGTATATACGCCAGCAGCACCGCGCGCCACGCCAGATGTTCGCGCACCTCTACCTCCACTTTGTCTCCCACAGCCATCGGCTCTAACATCACGGCGTCCATCTCTTTTTGCCGGCTCTCACTCGACATACACATACTCTTTGCCTTGCATGCCGAACACGCGCTCGTCTGCACAATCGCCACGTGCGCCGTGTCGCCACTCACACTCATCACTACACCTGTATGTCGTATCAGTTCGTCCATATACATAAAAAGCGGTGCAAAGATACAAATAAAATTTCATATGTGCAAGCGCGCGCGGTCATTATTTTAAAAAATCTACTTTTTTCGTCAAAAAATTGCAAACTTTAAACTTTAAACTTTAAACTTTAAACTTTTTTTCGTACCTTTGCATCGTAATTTGCATTAGTATGTGCAAATTGGTAAATGGTAAATGACTAAATGGTAAATAAACTTTATGCCAAGAACTTCATCTAAAGCATCCAATACGGCTCCGGAGCCCAAAGCGGAACGAGAAATTCGCGTGGAGAAAACCAGTTGGTGGGAGACCGTCAAACGTATAGTGACTGCGCGCGAGACCCGCGTGATTATCGGTATCCTGCTGGTGGTGTTTGCGTTAGTCGCACTCATCGCGTATGCCAGTTTCCTCTTCACCGGTGTGAATGACCAATCCGTTCTTTCTATGGATCATGCCGATCGTATTGCGCATCGGTCAGAAATCCGCAACCTGCTCGGCTTGCCCGGCGCACACTTGTCGCGGTTTATGATTGACGGCAGTTTCGGATTTGTCAGCATCCTCTTCTCGTTCATGCTCGCTATCTACGGATTGCGTCTGATGCATGTGTTCAAAGATATCCATGCTATCAAACTGTTCTGCGGCGGCACGTTCTGGATCATCTGGGGTGCAACCACTTTCGGTTTTGCGCAGCAACTCATTGGCGCAGGAGACTACCGCTGGGGTGGTGCTTTCGGTTCATGGGCTGCACAATGGATGTCCAGTTATATCCAAGTCATCGGTACGGTGCTGGTGTTAGGCATCACGCTTGTCATCTTCCTTATCGTCACCGATCCGAAGTTCATTGACCGCTGCAAGGCCTTTGGCCTTTGGGTAGCCGGTTTGTTTAAGAAAAAAGAGCAACCGGTGGCTGCGGCTGAGGCTGTTGATGCCGAGCCTACTGAACCTGATCAGCCTAGTGAGCCTAGTGATTCTAACGAACCTATTACGGTGGATATCCAGGTCGATGACACGCCCGTAACCGATAACACCTCACCCGTCACCAATGAGGATGACGTTCCTCTGACCATCGAGCCTATCACGGAAGAAACCGAGCCGGAGCAGGCGGAGGACGCGGAGCCCCTTCCGGAAGAAGATGAACCTCTGCCCGATGATGGTGGACCAACCGATGGTACGCTTACCGATCTGCTTGTCAAAGAGGAGAATCAAAAAGATAACGACCCTGAATTGACGATTGAGGAAACACCCGAGGAGGACCTCTATACCACCAATCCGGAGAAACTGTTAGAGAAACTGGGGCCGTACGATCCACGTAAAGATCTGGAGTTCTTCAAGTTCCCGGACCTCAAGCTGTTGAAGGTCTATGATAACGAAGCCGCACCGGTCATCAATGAGGACGAGCAGCGTGCGAACGGTGCACGTATCGTCACCACGCTGCGTAACTACGGCATCGATATTGAATCCATCAAAGCGACTGTCGGCCCGACTGTCACGCTCTATGAGATAGTCCCCAAAGCCGGTATTCGCGTAGCGAAGATACAAGCGCTGGAGAATGATATCATGATGTCCCTCTCTGCTACCGGTATTCGTATCATCGCCCCGATGCCCGGTAAGGGAACCATCGGAATTGAGGTGCCGAACGAGAAACCGCAGGTCGTTTCGATGCACTCCGTCATCGCTTCTAAACGATTCCAGGACGAAGCGAAAATGAAACTGCCTATCGCCTACGGACGAACGATTACCAATGAGGTCTTCATGTTCGACCTCGCCAAGACACCACATTTACTCGTGGCGGGTGCTACCGGTACCGGTAAATCCGTAGCCATCAATGCCATCATCACGTCGCTCTTGTACAAGAAACATCCGGCGGAGCTCAAACTGGTTATGGTGGACCCGAAGATGGTCGAGTTCGCACCGTACAAACCGCTGCTTAAGCACTACCTGGCGGCTATGCCGGACACCGATCCGGAGCAGATCGTCATCACCGATTGCGATAAGGTGGTCAATACTCTCAACTCGCTTGTCATCGAGATGGAGAACCGCTACAAACTGCTCATGGATGCCGGCGTTCGTAATTTGGAGGACTACAACGATAAGTTCGTGCACCGCCGTCTGAACCCGAACAAACTTGTGGCGGATAGCTTGCATCACCAGTATCTGCCTTACATCGTCATCATTATCGATGAGTACGGAGACTTCATTATGCAGGCCGGCAAACAGGTGGAGACGCCTATCGCACGTATCACCCAGAAAGCCCGTGCAGTCGGAATGCACATGATCCTGGCGACCCAGCGTCCGTCTGTTAACATCGTCACCGGTGTTATCAAAGCGAATATCCCGACCCGTATCGCCTTGCGTACGCAGTCCGTCATTGACTCCCGTACCGTGCTCGATGCCAAGGGTGCCGAGCAACTCATCGGTCGCGGCGACTCGCTCTATGCCGGTAACGCGTCCATCACCCGTGTGCAGTGTGCCTTCGTCGATACGCCTGAAGTGGATGCTATCGTCGGACATATTGCCAAGCAGCAGCGTTACACCGAACCGTACCAACTGCCCGAGTATGTCGGTGAGGGTGGGGAAGGTGAAGCACTGGCTCCCGGCAGCGTAGATCTGAAACGTCTGGATCCGATGTTCGCGGATGTAGCGCGTTACGTGGTGTCCAAACAAGAAGGTTCCACTTCCCGTCTGCAACGCGCGTTCGAGATCGGTTATAACCGTGCCGGCAAACTGTCCGACCAACTCGAAGCGGCTGGCGTCGTAGGACCGAACAAAGGACCGAAGGGACGCGATGTGCTCATTCAAGACCTCGATGCCCTCGAGAAACTGCTCGCTGAACTGGATGTGAAGTAATTTGGCATGATAATTGTCGATATAACGTTATAACGATATAACGAAATGACGAAATTACTAATTATATTATCGGTCCTCAGTTCGTTTCTAACGAACCTCGAGACCAAGACCCTTCAATCGGACTTCACCGTCACGGTGGCGGAAGAGGTGTCGTCCCCGATGAACTATCCGGGTTCGCTCACTATGCAGGGTTCGAAGTTCCTGCTGTCTATGTTCAGCATTCAGGCTGCCTATGACGGCAAGACGCTGTATATGTACACGCCGGATATAGACGAGTTGACGCTGACCGAACCGACTGAACAGGAACTGCTGGAAGCCAATCCCTTCCTCTATGCCAACGCGCTCGTTGATGCGTGTAACGTGACCGAACGGGCTTCGGGCGAACAGACGATCATCACGCTAACTCCGAAGGATCAGTCAATCGGTATCAACCGCTTTGTGCTTAAGATTCGAACCTCCGACCTGATGCCGCTGCAACTGGAGATCAAAGAGGGAAAGAAAATAACCACGCTCAAACTGAAAGCCCCCAAGTTTGTGACCACACCACAATCCTACAAAATCGACCCCGAGGAAAGTACGTACGTCAACGACCTGAGATACTAAATGGCTCAATAACTCAATGAAAAAATAAATTGTAAATGGTAAATGACCAAATGGTAAATAAAGTTAAATGCTTAATCATCGGCTCCGGCCCTGCCGGCTACACAGCCGCTATATATGCTTCTCGCGCTAACTTAGCGCCGGTACTGATTGAAGGTCCGCAGCTCGGCGGACAACTGACTACCACCACCGAAGTGGAGAATTTCCCCGGTTATCCGGATGGCGTTGAACCGTTCCAGATGATGGATGATCTCCGTCGTCAGGCCGAACGTTTCGGCACTACCTTCGTCTCCGGAATCGTCACCAAAGTGGATTTTTCTGTATCCCCGAAAAAAGTGATTGTGGAGGATGAGCAGGAATACGAAGCCGACGCGGTTATCATTGCCACCGGTGCTTCTGCCAAGTACCTGGGTATTGAGTCCGAACGCACCTACCGCGGGCGCGGCGTGAGTGCATGTGCTACGTGTGACGGGTTCTTCTACCGTAAGAAGACCGTAGCGGTCGTAGGTGGCGGTGACACGGCGTGCGAGGAAGCGAATTACCTGGCCGGACTGTGCGAGAAAGTGTATATGATTGTGCGCAAACCTTATCTGCGTGCTTCGGAAATCATGCAGCAGCGCGTGCTCAACAACCCGAAGATTGAAGTGCTCTTTGAGCACAATACGCTTCAACTGACCGGTGAGGGTAAAGTGGAAGGTGCTGATCTCATCTACCGCAAAGGAGAACCTGATGAGACTATTCGCCATATTGACATCAACGGTTTCTTCTTGGCCATCGGTCATCATCCCAATACCGAGGTGTTCAAGGACTACGTTGCCCGCGACCCCGAAGGCTTCATCATCGTCAAAGACAATAGCACGCAGACAAATATCCCCGGTGTCTTTGCTGCCGGCGATTGTGCCGATCCGCACTACCGTCAAGCCGTCGTAGCTGCCGGTTCCGGTGCCAAAGCTGCTATCGATGCAGATAAGTATATCAAGAGTTTATAAATCGTCAATCGTCCAATCGTCAATAAAAAAAAGGTCTCACTCCGAGACCTTTTTTCCTGTTGCGTCATAGACGCTGTTACCGTAATACAACCATACTTGCCCAGCGTGCAGTTCCTTGCGCGCGGCTTGTTGTTGCGCAGCGCTCAACTGCTCCACATTCGTCGTCTCTCCGGCTGTTATATGGAACACGGTCATGATGACGGTGGTCGGCAGGTAGTTATTGTTACCCGGATGGTATGCCACCACTGTTACCTCACCTTCGTTCTCCGGCGTGATGATGTTACCGTCGATCGAGAGCAGACACTCGGTGAACGCATAGGTGATAGGCAGACCGGAAGAAAGAGTAGCGGTCGATTGAATAGTTTGACCTACGGTCAGTTCGGTTGCCTGATCGTCCCATGTGATGACTTGCTGCGCTTTGTTGATATGCAGCGCTACCGGAATCTCGCGGGTGTTGTACATGCACAAATCGTTCGGAGTGAACAGCACCGTCAGGGCATAATCGCCGGCATCTAATACCGCCGTCGGTTCTTGACCAACCCAACTGAACGTACCTTCCACCTTACCTAACTGCTCATGAATAATCGCCTCGCTCAGCGCCTGACCGTACGTCAAATCATCTACCGTCACACCGATCATCGGATCCGCTTTGACGATAGTCAACTCCTTGCTTACCGGCTCGGCTGCGTTGTACTTATAGTTACCCGGTTGAGTAGCCGTCAGCGTTACCGTACCGGCACAAGCAATCACCACTTCGCCGTTCTCCACGTACGCTACGCTCTCGTCCGAACTCTCATACACCACTTCCAGTGCCGACGATGCGAAGGCATTTAGTTGCACGTGGTCACCGGCGGAACACTCACCAAGGTTCTGAATCCAAGTCAGCGTCTGGTCGTATTTCTTCGTCTCACCGCTTACGGCAATACGTACTTCCTTACCCTCTCCGGCAATCACGATCTCGCCGCTGTGTTGACCGGCTTCGCTGTGCGAATAGCGAATAGTCAACTGCGTCGTCTGGTCAATCAGGTTCTTCTGTCCTACCGTCGTCAGCGATGCCGTGAAATGCGGGTCGGTCGAACTAACCTCCGCTACGATGTTCGTCCACATGATGTTCACGTTCTTCGTGCCATCTGCATCATCCACCATCGCTACACCGAACGGCCACTCGTCCGTACCGGCACTCAGTTTCTTCAATTCCGTCACTTTGATCTTGCGGAAAGCCACTGCGGTTCGACCGGTGGCGTAGAACTTCAAATAGCGGGTGTTGGTAGCCAAAGCCATCTTCTCTTCCGTGTCAGAAGAAATAATGTTTCCTTCTTTGGAGGCTACCAGAGACCAATTATTATGGTCGGTGGACTGATAGACACTCCACGAACCACTACTGCCGCCCTGCCATGCAAAACTCAAACTGTCCGGAATACCGATTGGATTGAGCGCAATCACACACTCGTCTTCGTACGGGTCACCGCCTATGAGGGGGATGTTAACCACAATCTTACCAATCTTCAAACCACCACCTATGCCCAGAGTAGGGTTGTCGTAACTCACGTTCTCCGATTTCGAAATGACCGTCTGTGCATTGTTGTAGTCATCCTTGGTCATCTCTGTGTCCCATGCCAATTGGGCAGACACCGTTACAGCCAGCATCAAGCCGGCAATTATCATGTAAATCTTCTTCATATGCGCAATTTTGCGCAAAATTATAAAAAAATGCGCACTTGAACAAGAAAACCTTACTTTTCCTTAATAATTGGCAATAAAAACGTAAATTTTATCGCTTCGTGCCGTATAGCAGATATTTTTTCGAATTGTCTCGCCAGCCGGCTTGGTACTCATGGCTCACGAAGTATATTTTCAGGTCTGCCTGGTACTCGTGATCCACAAAATAGATGCGCACGTCGGCCTGATAATCATGGCTCACAAAGAACCATTTTCCCGCATTCCCGGTAGCCTGATAATCATAACTCTCGCGATAAACCAGCAGGTCAGCCTGGTACTCATGATCCACAACAAACACCTTCACGTCTGCCTGATAATCATGCGCGGTGGAATACACTTTCTGCGCCTGCATGCTTGTCACTGCCATCAGCGCCATCACTAAACAAAGTAAATGTCGTCGCATAAGATAATCTTTTTTCTCTTTGGCTACAATTATTATGCCAAAACTTTATCGAGCCGTTTGCCTGCCGTTTGCCTGTCGTTATCGAGCCATTTACGAGGTGTCCAAACGGGTGCTTTTTTTGCGTATTTCTGCGAAAATGTGTAAAAAATTAAGAAAAATGTGCAAAAATTTGTATGTTTGCATCTTTTTTTGTACCTTTGCGCCCGATTTGTGTGTTTTTGTATAAAAACACGTAACCTTGGTTGAATAATATAACAAATAATATCATGAGAAAATCTCTACTCAGTTTACTCTTTTTATTGTTTTGTAGCACAGCCTCTTTGTATGCCCAGCAGGATACACAATTCTGGTTCGCTGCTCCTTATTTCAACTGCATTCACGGTCAGACCAGCCCGTACCGAATGGTCATCTTCGCGTTTGAAGAGAATGCCACGGTGACGATCTCCATGCCGGCGAACCCTTCGTTCACGCCTATTGTGCAGACTGTCCTCAAGGGTGGCTATGCCAATATAGAGATGGCGAGCAACAAGGCAGCCGGCGATGCGACGATCACCACGCCGTTCAACGAGGTGTCCAATCGTGGTCTGCTGGTTTCTTCGACCAGTAAGATTGAGTGCTATTATCAGGTGGAAGGATATAATTCCGAAGCCTATACCCTAAAGGGTAAGAATGCACTCGGTACTGATTTCCTGGTTGCCGGACAGAAGCAATATAACAACGGTTCGACCAGTTCCGATTGGATCGGCTCGCGTCATAGTATTCATATTGTAGCCTCTGAGAACAACACAGTGGTCACCATCAACCCTTCTGCGCCTATTCTGTTGGCAGACGGCACATCCGGTTCCGGCCCGATCACCGTTACGCTGCAGAAAGGTGAGACCTATGCCGTAGCGGCTTATTCGCAATCGGCAAGCAGTAACCTGTCCGGTACGACCATCACTTCCACCAAGCCTATTGCCGTCACTTCGAACGATGACTCCGTCTATACCAACGGTAGTGCCGATGCGGTAGGCGAACAACTCGTTCCGACGGATTTTGCCGGTATGGATTTTGTGCTGGTTTGCGGTGGCGGGTACTACGAGTACTGCACCATCTTTGCTATGCATGACAACACCACGGTCACGACCTCAGATGGCGGTTCCTATACCTTGGATAACGGTCAATACCAGTACGTTTCGATGTCCGGTCGCAGTGCGCTCCGAATCGAATCGTCTCAACCGATCATGGTCTTTCAGGTGCTGACGTCCACCACCGGCAGCGGCGAGCTGGGCGGAACGATCGTGCCGCAAGTCCATTGCACGGGTTCGAATATAGCCGGTTACAAGACCTTCTCCAGCGGAATGAGTGTGTGCATCAATCTGATTACCGCCAAGAAGAATATCTCTAATTTCTTGCTGAACGGTTCGCCCATCTCCGCGTCGTCGTTCCATGCGGTAGATGCAACAGAGGAGTACTACTACGCTCGTTTGCAATACACCTCTTCTACCGATGCGTCGTATGTGGTCCAATGTACGTCGGGCTTCTTCCAAATGGGTGTGTCGGAAGGTAACTCCGGTACGTCCAGTACCTACGGCTTCTTCTCTAACTACGGTGCGTTCTATGTGTCCGAAGTGGAGGCTGTGTTCCTGGAGAACTCCACGTACTCGTGGGATAACCATTTTCTGCCCGGCACCACCACGCCGATGACCTTCTCCCTTCCCGGTGAGTACCGCGATACTATTTCCGCTTCTGACGGATGTGATAGTATCTGTATCCTGCACCTGCAGAGCACGGGTTGCGCGCCGCTCGTTACTCGCGCCGATACGACAATCCACTTAGGTGACTCCGTGTTCATGTGGGCTACCGGTTCCGATTATCTGGTGTGGAGTCCGGAGTTAAACAAAACGAAAGACGGTGACTTATATGTCAAACCGGACATCACTACCACCTATACCGTTTCGTCTTACAAGAAAGGTCTGGCGGAAGCCAATCTGGTGGTGAACGGTGACTTCGAGCAAGGCAATACAGGCTTTACTACTGCGCTACATTATATAATACCCTATACCTCTCCGGGTGGCCAAGGCGATTATACCGTCACGGACGATGTGCGCGGTTTCTGGCCGGTAGCGTCTGTCGCGTCCCACAAGGCGTACGGCGGTAGCGGTAACATGATGGTCGTGGATGGTGCAACGACGCCTAACTCCATTGTTTGGCAACAGCAGGTAACCGTCACTCCGAATACCGATTATGCATTCTCGGCCTATGTGATGTCTTGTTTGGAGTCGAATATGCAGAACAAATATGCGCTGCTACAGTTTATGGTGAACGGAAAGCAATTAGGAGAAATATTGCATTCACCGACTGAACTATATACATGGGTACGTTACTATGAAAAATGGAATAGTGGCTCAAACACGACAGCTACATTGACTATTCTGAACCAAAACAACAGCGGTCTGGGCAATGATTATGCCATCGATGAGATTGTGTTCGAACCCTTGGATATCCTCTGCGACAGCCGTCAAGTGCGGATTGGTGTGTTTGAATCACCGGATACCACCCGTTTCGCGGAAGTGGTCTGCTCTTCCGATCTGCCTTATACGCATCCTTCGACCGGTATTGTCTTCCCTGAAGGTACCGTCTCAGGCACGGAGAAGAGCAAGACGATGACCAATCAGTACGGTTCGGACAGTGTGCTCATTGTTCGCGTACTCATTCTGCCCAAGCCCGTCATGACCGTTCGACCGGATACGATTATCAATGCCGGCGAGTCGGTTGAACTGTGGGCTACGGGTGTCGATTATGTCACATGGTCGCCCGATGAAGACCTCACGCGAACAACGGATAACAAGGTCTATGTATCGCCTTCCGCTACCACTACTTATACCGCTACGGGATACAACGTATCCGGTTCAGGGGAAGGAAACCTGGTAGTGAACGGTGACTTCGAAGCCGGCAACACCGGTTTCATCTCCGCACTCAATTATCGTCCCGGATTCAAACCGACCGGTACCTCAGGCGAATATACAGTGAACGATGCCGTCAATAAGTTCTGGGAATCCTCCAGTGCACCCGATGCCGCTACGGCACCGGCTTACGGAGGAGGCGGACTGATGATGATCGTCGATGGGGCCAACTGGACGAACGCTATCATCTGGCAACAGCAAGTAACCGTCACGCCGCATACCTATTATACCTTCTCTGCTGAAGTGATGTCTTGTCTGGCCTCCAATAAACACGGCAAGTATGCGCTGCTGCAGTTCTCCATCAACGGTGCGCAGTTAGGCGATGTATTCCATTCGCCAACCGTGCTCTATGACTGGTCGCGTTACTACGAAGTGTGGTACAGCGGCGAGAACACCACGGCCCTGCTGGCAATCTTCAACCAGAACCTCGACCATAACGGCAATGACTTCGCACTCGATGAGATTCGTTTCGAGCCCCTTCATACAGGCTGCGAAGCTATCGGTACGGTCAAGGTCTCTGTGATGGCCTTTGTTGAGTCGGAAGAGACGGTGAACATCTGCGACACCCTGATGCCGTACTCATGGCACGGAATGACGCTCACACAAGCCGGTTCGTATCGCGATACCGTGGTTTCGTCCACGGGCTTTAGGGACAGCGTGAACATCTTGACGCTCACCAATTACCATTGTTGTGCACCGATCAACGCGTCCATCGCTATCCCTGATGTCTGTGCTGATGGCCCGACGATGCCGATTGAGGTGACACTCACTACCGGTGAAATTAACGAATACACCGTTCATTTTACCAACCCGGCATTGAACACTATGCCGTTCCGCGACACAACAATCACGATCGCCACCCAATACGCTTCCGGAACGCCGATCATCCTCGACGTACCCGTTCCGTATGACGCGAACGATCGCACCCGTTATCCGCGACCCGATGACACCTATACGGTCAGCCTCACGGTCAGCGATGTGTGTGGAAACAGCAAAGAGTGGGAGGCTCAGTCCTTCACCGTTCTCTATCCGTCATGGCTTACTGAGCAGCACTGGAACGATGTGATTGCGCTGGTCAATGACCGCTACAACGGCGGTTACACCTTCTCGCAAGTAGCGTGGTTACGCGACGGCCAAGTGATGGCAGGCGAAGAGGATCTGTACATCTATCTGCCGCATGACCTGTGGACGGACGAGAACCATCAGCAACATGCGTCGTATCAATACCAGGCACTGCTCACCCGTGCCGATGACGGCAAGTCGTTCCTGACCTGTCCGATGACGCCTGTGTTCATCGATAAGACTGATATGATGGAGGGTAACAATCCGTATGTGGATGTCTATCCGCGTATGGTGGACAAGCAGAACCCGATTGTGCACATCACCACCAACACCACAGGTACCTATTGGTTATACGACGTTGCCGGTAGTCTGCTGCAGACCGGTGCGTATGCTCCCTGCGAACACGGTGTGCTCGACCTGCGTCTGCCTAACGTGCGGAGCATGTATATCCTGCTCTTCGCGCCGACCGGAACCGATAAACCGCTCAATGATAAGTACCGCGTTGTACGACTGGTTGTGGAATAAAAGGAAAGGAACAGACGGATGAAAAAATGGATTTATATACTGATAGCACTCCTGCTTCCGCTGGCCGCACAGGCTCAAATAGGTAAACAGTTTTGGTTCGCTGCGCCGGAGATGGCTCAGCATAGCAAAGATGCGTCCTTGCGTTTGTACCTCACCGCCTACGATGCTCCGGCGGTAGTCACTATCTCCATGCCCGCCAATCCGGCTTTTGCGCCTATCACGGTGCAGGTAGCCGATAACGGATTCGAACAAGTGGTGCTCGCTCCGGATTACACCACCTTCATGGAGCGTATGGCTGCGTATCATAATCGCGTCAACACCAATGCCCTCTCCATCACCTCTGACCAACCCATCAGCGCCTATGTGCAACTGACGGGTGTCAACAGTGAGACCTGGACGCTCAAAGCGGAGAATGCGCTGGGTACGGATTTTCGCGTAGCCGGACAGAACACGTACCGCAACTCCAATTCCAATCCGCAGCACGCCACCTACCGCAATGCGTACTCCAGTGCGCAGATCATCGCGACTGAAGATAATACGGTAGTCACGATCACGCCGACCGTGCTGCTGTACGGAGATGCGCAGCCGGTCGTTCGGCAGATAACGCTTAACCGCGGCGAGGTCTATTCGTTCCGCGCGGACAGCAAGAAAGCCGAGAGTCATATTGCCGGTACGCACATCGAAGCGTCGCGACCGGTTGTGGTCAATTCGATGGATGACTCAATGTCTCCTTACCAAGACTACTTCGGAGAAGACGCCGTAGCGGACCAGATGGTGCCGAGTGCACTGTTGGGAACGGATTATATTGCCATCGGTCATGGCCTCAAATGGGAAGGCGTTTGTATCACCGACCCTGAGACGGGCGAGACCGAATTCTGGTACATAGGCGACAATGAAGTGCGACTTATTCACCGTGACCGCCCTGTGCAGGTCTTCCAGATCTCCGGTCACCGTAACGAAGCCGGAGGTACGCAGTTACCTGCTCTTCATACGGGTTCGAAAGCAGTGCGATACAAACGTCTTGATGATTCGCAGTGGTGTTGGATTCACTTGTTGACAGCCTCCACAAATACGGGAAATATACAAGTGGACGGTGTACCGGTGCCCGCGGCTGCGTTCAAGTCCGTTCCGGGTGCGCCGGAATGGTCCTATGCCGTGCTGCCAATGTCTGACAAGGCGAAAAACAAAGCGATTGCCGTGACCTCCTCCGGAGAGGATTTTCAGATGAGTGTGATTGATGCTTCTTCGGCTCGCCAAACGACGGACGGACGACCTGTTCCGACCAGTTGTTCCTTCGGTTATTTCTCCAATTACACGGCTTCCGAACCGCCTATTGAGATTGATACGATTGAGCAGCCGGACACCATCGTTCCACCTGATACCATCATCGTTCCGGATACCATCAAGATCGACAGCCTGCCGCGTCGTCCCAAGTACGGACCGCATAGCATCATCGTCTATGGGGAAGCGGCGTACTCGCATATACCGTTCGGTAACACGGATTTCCGATGGGGACTCGGTTACGGTGCCGGAGTGGGTCTGTTGTATCAGTACCAGAAAGAGCATTTCCTGCTTAACGTAGGTGCGGGATTCCTATGGCAAGACGCGGAACACAAGCGTACGCTGCATACGACCAATGACATCATCGATTCGCAAGGTACGCCGTGTATCGTGCAGTCCACGCATCTCCGTTCCGACCGCAGTCGGTTAGGGTATGTGGAAGTGCCGCTGTTAGTGGGTGGTACATGGGATGCGTTCTATCTGTTAGGCGGTGTGAAGATCGGTGCCCCGCTCTTCGGTCATACGCGAATGGAGACACGCGTTACGGATGATGCTATCTACGACCGCTATTTTGTGCCGCTGGATAACATGACCAACCATGCGCTGCGTACCGATGTGCCGTTCGTGCAGAAGAAGGAACGCATTGATTATAAGTTCGATACGCGCCTTAGTCTGGAGTTGGGTGTGAACCTTGGTGACGTCACGCTGCATCGCGCTGCGCCGCAAGACACCGTTCCATTGGATAGTTTGGGTTCGCCAATGACCAATGACCAATTACCAATGCTTGAAGAGCGTTCGGAACCGGCTGTCGAGTGCCGCTTGGGTGTGTTTGCCGATTACGGATTGTTCTGGTTGCCGTATGCAGGAACTAACCAATGGCTCGATGATTCCAATTTTATGCAAGTCGAGAAATGGGAAATGAGTCATCCGCTCAACTCGACGCTCAATAACCGCAATTGGGCACAGAACTTCTTCGTGGGCATCAAACTGACGGTGCTGTTCCACACGAAAGCGAAAGACAAAGAAACGGATAAATAACAATAAAAGCGACCTTCGGGCCGCTTTTTTTGTGCAAATATTTGCATATATGCAAAAAAAGTTGTACCTTTGTGCACTTTTTGTGGGAAACACGCGAAAACAAACAATCAAAATATAATAAATTCATTAAAACGTTTTAATTTTTATGTGGTTAAAAGATTCATCTATCGGCCGTAAGCTTGTAATGAGTATTACGGGCCTTGCCTTGGTCTTCTTTCTGTTGTTCCATGGCTGCATGAACCTCGTAGTAGTCTTCTCGGAGGAGTGGTATAACTTCATCTGCGAAGTGCTGGGCGCTAACTGGTACGCATTGATCGGTACGCTCGGTTTGGCTTTCTTGGTGGTTCTGCATTTCTGCTACGCGTTCTATCTGACCATCCAGAACCGCCGCGCGCGTGGAAACGACCGCTATGCCGTTACCGGTAAGAAAGAAGGCGTGGACTGGGAGTCGGAGAACATGCTCGTTCTCGGTATCATCGTTATTTGCTTCCTGGTGCTGCACTTGTACAATTTCTGGTTCAAGATGCAGTTGGCAGAGATTACCGAAGGCGCAACTGCGTCGCTTGCCCACGCTAAGGACGGTGCTTACTATGTAACTCAGTTGTTTAGAGACACGCCCGTTTGGAGCCAGATTTACTGCGCTCTTTACATCATCTGGTTGGTTGCTCTCTGGTTCCACCTTCGCCACGGCGTTTGGTCGGCACTGCACACTCTGGGTTGGAACAACCTCAAATGGATGAAGCGCATCAAAGTGCTGGGCGTCGTAATCGCTACTTGCGTTGTTGCTCCGTTCATGATCGTAGTGCTCTTTTATCTTGGTGCCGGACTGGCGCAGCTGTTTTAAGTTGTAGTTATTAATTCTTAATTCGTAATTTCTATTATGGCAACTAAGAAAGTACAAGCTCCGGTAATCACTCCGGAAATGGCGAAGATTCCTGCCGGTCCGCTCGAGCTCAAGTGGACAAACTATAAGAACCATCAGAAACTGGTTAACCCGGCCAACAAACGTCGTCTGGACGTCATCGTAGTTGGTACCGGTCTGGCCGGTGCTTCGGCTGCTGCTTCCCTCGCGGAGATGGGCTTCAATGTGCTCAACTTCTGTATTCAGGACAGCCCGCGTCGTGCGCACTCGATTGCTGCACAGGGTGGTATCAATGCAGCCAAGAACTATCAGAACGACGGTGACTCTGTTTATCGTCTCTATTACGATACCATCAAGGGTGGTGACTACCGCGCACGTGAGGCGAACGTATATCGTCTGGCTGAGGTATCGAATAACATCATCGACCAGTGCGTCGCACAGGGCGTTCCTTTCGCTCGCGAATACGGAGGTCTGCTTGACAACCGTTCCTTCGGTGGTGCACAGGTTAGTCGTACCTTCTATGCTAAAGGTCAGACCGGTCAGCAGTTGCTGCTCGGCGCTTACAGCGCACTGAGCCGCCAGATCGGTAAGGGCAAGGTGAAGATGTACACTCGTTATGAGATGCTGGACATCGTCATGATCGCTGACGAGAACGGCGAGAAGCGTGCACGTGGTATCATCGCTCGTAACCTCGTTACCGGCCGCATCGAGCGTTTCTTCGCTCACGCAGTCGTTGTGGGTTCGGGTGGTTACGGTAACACCTTCTTCCTCTCTACTAACGCCATGGCTTCCAACGGTTCCGCAGCTATGCAGATGTACCGCCACGGCGCATACTTCGCTAACCCTTGCTACGCACAGATCCACCCGACCTGTATTCCGAAGCACGGAGACTTCCAGTCCAAGCTGACCCTGATGTCTGAGTCGCTCCGTAACGACGGACGTATCTGGGTACCGAAGAAACTCGAAGACGCAAAGCGTCTGCAAGCCGGTGAGATCAAGGGTCGTGATATCCCTGAGGAGGATCGCGATTACTATCTCGAGCGTCGTTATCCGGCCTTCGGTAACCTCGTTCCGCGTGACGTCGCTTCGCGTGCTGCGAAAGAGCGTTGCGACAAGGGCTACGGCGTGAACAACACCGGTCTGGCTGTGTTCCTCGACTTCAGTGAGGCTATCCAACGCCTTGGCAAAGACGTAGTGGCTCAGAAATACGGAAACCTGTTCCAGATGTACGAGAAGATCGTGGATGAAAACCCGTACGAGAACCCGATGATGATCTTCCCGGCTATCCACTATACCATGGGTGGTATCTGGGTGGACTACGAGCTCCAGACTTCCGTCAAGGGTCTGTTCTGTATCGGTGAGGC
>JAFPNK010000023.1 GCA_017401985.1 Paludibacteraceae bacterium
ATAAATGCGCGTACACTGGTTGCTGGTGGTCTCCGCAATGCGGTGTGTACCAAGCAACATCTTGTCACATGAGTGTTGTCCACTCTTACTTGGCTTTGCCAATGCGCCGGAAACGCTATCGATACCGGCGCTCCATTCTACACTTGCCATGTCATTAAGGGTTTTCAGGGGTTAATGACTGGAGGTAGAACTTACGGAAGACGTACCCGTTAAGTGTCTTACACTTACGTTGCGCCAACCACTCTTCGCGGAGCGCAGCCTTCTGCTCGGCATTGGCCAAAGCAGTTTTGACCTGTGCATGAATCGTTTTGAACTTTTCCTGCACGGTCTGTTGTGCTGCTGAAGGCGGGTCGTTGGTAACAGGGTGTTTGATTCGAACACCGATAGTTTGTTCGTCGAACTTACGAACCTTGGTGTACACCTTGTCTGACTTGGCGTACTTACCCTTCATCGAGTCGATGTGGGTCATTGGCTCAATTTTAGCCATGGTGATCCCGAAGATTGCTTTACTTCCGCTTCAGGGTCGGAAAACAAAATTAAACAATAGGTTGGTTTCGGTTTAATGGCATATGTGCTAGTAAGTACAATGTCTTGATTTGTCGTATATTTGAGTACCTTCTAACAGACTGTGATACCATTAAAAGCTTGATGATAACTTATGCAAGCGGACATAGGCCGGTGCAGTGCGGAACATGCGGGCAGTTATGCAATCATAGGCGATATGACGATTACGGGCAATCGTGAAGTTCTTAAGGGTTATTTATTGCTGTTCGTTGTAATGATTCTTCCAATTTTTCCAGTAATATATACACAGAAGAAGAGGGATTAACCAGCGGTTCCAATACTTTTGCACGGATGATGGCTTTCCCTCTATTCTGCCAGAGAAAACTCTGTTGCGGAAAGGTAAGCGTACCTTTCTTATATTGTTTCCAAATGGGATCTATATTCTTAAGCGTCGAGATAATAGCCTCGGAAGACATGGGTTCTTTATTGTCCGCAGCATGCAATAAGAACCATTGTTCTACGCAAGGATTAGACAGTAGCAAAATAGCCTTGCATTGACCGAAGCGACGATTTACTTCTTCGACATCCATATCATACATAAGGAATGAAGTAATCTTGTCATACTTGCCTAATTTCAACTGCTCAACGTGTTTGTTGATCAGTTGTTGCGACACGCTCTGTCCGCTTACTTTTGAGACGATGCGAATAGGCGAATGGTAACTTATACGCAGAAAATCCACGTAGTTACGTTCGGTTTCGCCCTCGCATATCACAAGGAAAGCTTCCTTAAGCGACCGCTGCGGTTGTTGTAATCGCTTAGTAGCCATAATTACTCGTCCCCTCCTTTCATCAATTGGCGTAATGTAGATGCAGAAGATGTGACAATTGGTATTGCATCAAAGCGACCGGTCAGGTAGCCCTTCTCTGCATCCATCGTGTCGCGGAAATCGCGGAAGTCATACAAGGAGTATACCTCGGTTGCTCCGTCGGCTTTCTTATTGACAAAGACAATCTGGTCCTTGCGGAAGCGATCCATGTCAATAAGGTTGGTGTTATGGGATGTAAAGAGCAACTGCGATTGCGGGGATGCGTGTACCAAGTCAATGAGGAAGTCCGCTAACAGCGTGTGCAACTGACGGTCGAACTCATCCAGCATGAGCGACTTGTTGTTACTTACTACATCTAACATCCGGTTGAGGATGGCGAATAGCCGTTGCGTACCATCGGACTCGTCACGCTCCATGTCAAACTGGATGGATGGATCAATCTTATGGTAGGTCTTGAAATCAATCACATCCACCGGACGGAGTTCCAAAGAAACGCCTTGGTCGTCCTGTCCAACCGCAACGGGCTGGGTTACTTTCTTATGACGAAGTTTGATGTCGCAGATGTCACTATCGCAAATCTCCAATGCCTTGAGGATGACCTGCTTGTACTTATTGAAGTTGTACTCAATACTTGTGCTGGACAGCGAAACGAGGTCGAGCAAGAAAGTGTTGAGGAAGAAGCGGTAAACCGTCTTTGCCAACTCACGGTTCATGGAACTTGCACGAGAGAGGAACAGGTTCTTATTGCTAGTAGCAAGAGCTACATCCTTAGGACGCTCTAATACCTTTGTGCCGAATAAATAATCCGCACCTTTACGTTCAAAGATCTTAGTCTTGCGGTGGTTCGGATAGTAATAAAGCGATTCCGTCAAGATCTCTGTGGTGGTAAGTGTGTACTCATATTCATATTCGATGCCTTCGCACACGAAGTCGATATAGAAGCGGCTCGGCTTGTCTTGCCATCCGTCGAACTTGAACGGTTGGAAGTTGAAGCGTGTGTTCTCGTTGTGTTGATGAGATTCCAGTACCATCATGCAGCAGAACTTGATGGCACGAATGATGCTCGATTTACCCGAAGCGTTCGGACCAAATAGGCCGATAGTCTTCAGTATTTTTTGTCCGTTCCACTCAATAAGGTTGTCCTTTAGCATCTTTGCTTGAGTGGTGTTGATGTTTCCGGCTCGGAAATCCAAGCGGATTTTGTTTTTAATGGAGAAAAAGTTCTCCAGTTCAATGGCAAGCAGCATAATGGTTTCTTTTGGTTGATTTATTGATTCATTTATTATTTCTTTCTTACGTACCCACGCTACTATATATAAGGTGTGGGTCTTTTTTGCCTATTTAAGAGGCGTTCAAATGACGGTTGGATTCTATTTTAGGTGCCGTATTTGAAAAATTTTTGCAAAATTACAACTTATTTTTGAATTGTGCAAATATTTTTGAAGAAAAATGCACTTTTTTGTAAAATTTTTGCAAAATTGACGTCTAAATTCGATTTTTTGTGGTATTTTGAGGGTGAATTTGATATAAAAACACAGTAAACAATACGCGCAACTTATGCTACGAGCAGGGAACGAAGAAATCCGGATAGTATCCGGGACAACTGACGAAACTTGACTTGGCATGTATGCCAAGGACACAACACCGGCAAAGGAAGAAGAAAAAACTCCGAGCAGATGCCCGGAGTAGTTGACGAAGATAGTGTAGTGTGTGACCACGTGCTCACGTGATTAGGTGATCACGAAGCATGCCGACATACAATGTCGGGCTAATAGACGAAGGTAACCGGATAGTATCCGGTGTTAATGGACGCTACTCTTCGGCGCGGAGTTGGGCGGAGAGGGAGGCGATGATGAAGCCGCGGAGGGTGGAGTAGAACTTGTCGGAAGAGCGAGTGCTCGCGGAGTCTGACGACGAAGCGGGTGTGCCAAGGAACTTGGCGTTGGCGCGTGCGACGTGTTTGTTGGCGGCTTTGCGGTACCGGAGGTAGCGGTCCTGCCAATAGGCGAGACGTTCCGGATCGGACATCTCGGACTTGCAGCGAGTAACTGCTTGCGAGAAAGTGCTGATAGCACGTTTGCGACTCTCGGCAAGAGGACCGGTGTATGGGTTGGTGATAGCATAGGCATGCGTGCGTCCGTTTCGGGTGCGCATGACGATGCGTTCTTTGGATGAGAGTTTACCATTAAAATGGTCAAACGGAAGGGCGGGTTCTACTTTAGCCATTGCATTCTTTGATTAGCGTGTAACTATAGAGTTGTTATCCGAATATAACGTGTATGTAACGTATATCTATCGTATATCTATCGTGTATCTATCGTATATGTATCGTGTTTGTTTCGTGTTTGTTTCGAGATATGCAGCATAAAATCGGCTGCAAAGGTACGGAAAAATATTGACATATGCAAATAAAACTGACATTTTGGCAGAAAAAGGCAGTTGGCACGGGATTTGAAGTGTTACTTCGTGACCGGCCTGCGGCCTGAAAGACCGCTACGCTGTAGGACCGCTACGCTGTAAGACCGGTTGAAACCTGTAAGATAATTTAAACAACATACACTATGAGTAAAGGAAATATTGGGGTGACAAGTGATAACATTTTCCCCGTTATTAAGAAATTTTTGTATTCCGATCATGAGATCTTCTTGCGTGAGTTGATCTCTAATGCTGTGGACGCTACAACCAAACTCAAAACGCTGTCTTCGGTTGGCGAAGTGAAGGGCGATTTGGGTGATCTGCGTGTGCGTGTGTCCATCGACAAGGCGAAGAAGACGCTCACCGTTTCGGACCGCGGTATCGGCATGACCGCCGAAGAGGTGGATAAGTTCATTAACCAGATTGCTTTCTCCGGCGCTGAGGAGTTCTTGAACCAATACAAGGACAAAGCCGAAGCTATCATCGGTCATTTCGGCCTCGGATTCTATTCGGCCTTCATGGTCAGCAAGAAAGTGGAGATTTTTAGCCAATCCTATAAGGAGGATGCGAAGGCTGTTCACTGGAGTTGCGAGGGTTCGCCGGAGTACACAATGGAAGATACCATCAAAGCTGAGCGCGGTACGGATATCGTGCTGCACATCGACGATGAGTTCTCGCAGTACCTCGAGGACGCGACGATTGAAGGCTTGCTGAAGAAATACTGTAAGTTCCTGCCGGTTGAGATTGCGTTCGGCAAGAAGAAAGACTGGAAAGACGGCAAGCAGGTCGAACTCGATGAAGAGAACATCATCAACGACACCACGCCGGCTTGGACACGCAAACCGTCTGAGTTGACCGATGAGGACTATGATAAGTTCTATCATGAACTCTATCCAACGCAGTTCGAGGAGCCGCTGTTCCATATTCACCTGAACGTGGATTATCCGTTCAACCTGACCGGTATTCTGTACTTCCCGAAGATCAAGTCCAACCTCGACGTGCATCGCAACAAGATTCAACTCTATTGCAATCAGGTCTATGTGACGGACGAGGTGGAGAACATTGTGCCGGAATACCTGACGCTGCTGCACGGTGTGATTGACAGTCCGGATATACCGCTGAACGTCAGCCGTAGTTATCTGCAGAGTGACAATAACGTCAAGAAAATCAGCGGATACATCACCAAGAAAGTGGCTGACAAACTGGCGGAGTTGTACAAGGCTGACAAGGATGAGTTTGCCAAGAAATGGGATGACATCAAGATGTTCATTCAGTTCGGAATGCTGACCGATGAGAAGTTCTACGAGAAAGCGAAGGATTTTGCGCTGTACAAGAACCTGGACGGCAAGTACGCTACGCTCGAGGAGTACAAAGCGCAAGTCAAAGAGGCACAGACCGATAAGGACGGTAACCTCGTGCTGCTGTACACCAATGATCCTGATGCGCACTACACCTATATCGAGCGTGCGAAGGCGAAAGGGTACGACGTACTGCTCATGGACGGCGAACTGGATGTACATTGCATGAGTCAGGCAGAAAATAAGAGTATGTCTCAGGCGGAGGACGGCGAGAAAGGCTTGCGTTTCGTGCGTATTGATAGCGACACGATTGAGAACCTGATTCGCAAGGAAGATACCGCCAAAGATTCATACTCAGACGAGCAGAAAGAAGGGCTGCGCAAAGCGTTCGAAGCATTCCTGCCGCAAGGTGCAGAGAAACTGAATTACTACGTAACCTGCGAAGCCGCTGCGGCTGATGCCCTGCCTGTCTTCCTGACGCAGAATGAGTTCATGCGCCGAATGAAAGAGATGAGTGCGCACCAGCAAGGCATGAGTTTCTACGGTCAGATGCCGGACCAGTACAACCTTGTGGTCAACACCAACCACCCGCTCATTCAGGAACTGGTTGGCAAAGAGACCAGTGAAGAAGTGCAAGAGGAGGTCGAGAAAGACGGAAAGAAAGAGACCGTCGTTAAAACGGTCTATTCCTTGGCTAACGAGGATGAGCGTCTGAAACAACTCATCGACATTGCGTTGCTGGCCAGCGGTCAATTGAAGGGCGAAGCCCTCGCTAAGTTCGTTAACCGCTCGGTAGAGCTACTCTAATTCGATTGCCGCACACTTACGTGCTAAGTATTTTGCCTCGTCTGCATTCAGCAGCGGGGCAATTTCTTTATAGACGCGAACGTGGTAAGCGTTGAGCCAGTCGATCTCATCGGGTGTCATGAGGGACATCTCAATGAGGTTCGTGTCATAGAAACAGAGCGTGAGCGTTTCGAAGGTGAGCCACTCATCTTCAGTCGTTGTCGCCTTCGTCTGTTTGGCCGGAATGACGGTAATCAGGTTCTCCGTACGGATACCCCATTTGTCTGTTCGGTATATACCCGGTTCGTCGGAGATGATGTGTCCGACCTCCAACGCCGTCGGGTTATTGTCCGTGCGCACGTTCTGCGGTCCTTCGTGGCAGCCTAAGAAATGGCCTACGCCGTGACCTGTTCCGTGACCGTAGGTGATACCGGCTTCCCACATGAACTGCTTAGCAAGCGCATCGAGTTGGTTACCGCGTGTGCCTCTTGGGAAACGCACTGTCTGCAGCGCGATGTGTCCTTTGAGCACGTAGGTGTAGTCAAGTTTAGCTTGCTGCGGAATACGTCCTCCGAGCCAAACGGTACGGGTGATGTCGGTTGTGCCATCGAGGTACTGACCGCCTGAATCGAGCAGTAACATTCCTTCCGGTTTGACGGTTGCGCAGTTGTCTTGTGTGGCTGCGTAGTGGACGATAGCGCCGTTGCCCAGATAGCCGGCGATAGTGCCGAAAGACTCTTCAACGAAGTTCTCGCCCATCAACCGGTACTCATGCAGTTTCTCCATGAGCGACCATTCCGTCTGAGTCTGACCATTCGCGAACGCCTCCTCTTCGAGCCATTTGAAGAATCGAGTGAGGGCTACGGCATCCTGACGCATAGCGATTCGTTCGCCCTCCAGTTCAACGGCGTTCTTCTTCGCTTTGTCGATGAGGATGACGGACTTTTGATTAATCTTCTTGCATCCCTCAGGAATAGCCTCGTAGAGCGCTTCGTTGACGCGTGCGCCGTCATAGAATACGGTTCCGCTGAGGCTGCGGATATAGTCAAATACTGCCTCGTAGGGTTGGACGGTTATGTTGTTGAAATCCAGATAGTTCTGTGCGACGGTGTCTATTTTCTCGGGGTTGACGAAGAGCGTACATTTATCTGCTTCGAGCACCACGTAGGAGATAACGACCGGGTTGTATTCCACATCGTTTCCGCGGATGTTGAGCAGCCAAGCGATCTCATCGAGGGCACTGATGATCATTGCATCGGATTTCTTCTTGGCTAATTGCTCGCGTATTCTCGCTAACTTGCTCTCCACGGTCTCGCCGGCGAAGTCAGCTGCGTAGGGATAGAGTTTGTCTTGCGGAATAGCGGGACGGTTCTCTGTCCAAAGGCCTTTGATCAGGTCGATGGATTTGAGTTCCACTTGTTCTTTCCATTCGGCGAAGTCATTGACGCTGAACATCTCGGGGTTCACGCCCACGAGACCTTGCACATTCTCGCTCAACCAATCGACGATCTTCGGACAGTCGATGTCCGATTCGCGCATGAGTTCGATGGTGGAATCTTTGAGTTCGATTCCTGCCTGCAGGTAGTACCGGCTATCGGTCCAAAGCAGCGCTTTGTCCAAGGTAACGACCATGGTTCCGGCTTCGCCGGAGAATCCGCTTAACCACTGCATCTCGCACCAGTGAGAAGCCATATATTCACTTGCATGCGGGTCGTTGCCGGGCACGACGTACGCAGCTAATCCGTGGGTTTTCATCAAACCGCGCAGGGCGGATAAACGATCTAAAACATTCATATTAAAAATTATTTTACGGTGCAAAGTTACAACTTTTTTTTGAATTCTGCAAGAAAAATTTGCATATATGCAATATTTTTTGTACTTCGGCACGCCCTTACAGGTAAGGAATTCTCCGAAAGTACAATCAAAAAAATCCTGCAAATGGCAAAATAAAATGAATTTTATTTGCGCATTCGGATTTTTTTTTGTACCTTTGCACGATTTTTTGATAGTATGGAGGAAAACGGGCTCATATTTAGAAGTTTTGCCAGCGGAAGTAGCGGTAACTGTTACTATCTGGGAACGCGTCAACGGGGAATCCTGATTGATGCCGGCATTTCTGCGCGTCAGATACAGAAGTGTCTGCGTGAGATGAATATGGACTTCCATAATATCATGGGTGTGCTGGTGACGCATGATCATGCGGATCATATTCGTGCCGTAGGTACCTTGGGTGAGCGCGTTAAGTTGCCGATCTACACGACTGCGGAGATTCATGAGGGTATTGACCGCAACTACGGTGTGCGCGAGAAATTGCGTACGAGCCGTCGGTACTTCAATAAAGGCGAGGAATGGGAGTTGTTCGGCATGAAGATTAACACCTTCGGCATTGAGCACGACTCGACCGATTGCTTAGGTTACTGCATTGATTATATGGGTCAGCGGTTCGTGCTGATGACGGACTGCGGTTCGGTGAATGAAGAGATGGAGGCGTATATTCGTACGGCTAACCATCTGGTGATTGAGGCGAATCATGACGAGCATATGTTGCTTAACGGTCCGTACCCGACGTATCTCAAGGAGCGTATTTTGAGTCCGCGCGGGCATCAGAGTAACGATGTGTGCGGCGAATTGCTGGAGCGGAATTGGCATCCGGAGTTGCGCAATGTGTGGTTGTGTCACTTGTCGCTGGAGAACAATGATCCGGAGGTGGCTTATGACACCGTGCGTTCGTACCTGGAGGAGATCGAGATCATCCCGGGACAGGATATTTTCCTTAAACCGCTGGATCGCACTACTCCCAGCCCTGTTTATGAATTGAATGACAAAATGATAAAGGAATAATATGGAAAGACTTGTAATCATTCCTACCTACAACGAGAAAGAGAATATAGAGGCCATCATCACAGCCGTGATGGAGTTGCCGCTGGAGTTCAATGTGCTGGTTATTGACGACGGTTCGCCGGACGGAACGGCCGGTATCGTGAAAGGTCTGATGGCCGGTAAATTCAAGAACCGTGTCTTCCTGGTAGAGCGCAGCGGTAAGTTAGGTCTCGGAACGGCCTATATAGCCGGTTTCAAGTGGGCGCTGGAGCATCAAGCGGAGTACGTGTTCGAGATGGATGCGGACTTCAGTCATAACCCGCAGGATCTGCTGAAGTTGTATGATGCCTGTGCGAATGGCGGTGCTGATCTGGCGATAGGTAGCCGGTACGTGACGGGTGTGAATGTGGTGAACTGGCCGATGAGTCGCGTGCTGATGTCTTATTTCGCATCGAAATACGTACGTACCGTGTTGGGTATCGGTATTCATGATACAACAGCCGGCTTCGTGTGCTACAAACGTCATCTGTTGGAGACGATTGAGTTGGATAAGATTCAATTCAAAGGTTATGCCTTCCAGATTGAGATGAAGTTCACGGCGCTGCAATGTGGTGCGAAGGTGACCGAAGTGCCGATTATCTTTGTGAATCGTGTGCTGGGTACCAGTAAGATGAGCGGAGGTATCTTCTCCGAGGCGCTGCTCGGCGTAGTGCAACTGAAGATAGAAAGTCTTTCTCGCAAATATCCGAGACTATGAGTTTAGAAAGCAAAATAGCTGAATTGGCGAAAGCGGCAGTTAAGTCGCTGTATGCGATAGAGGCCACGGACGCACAGATTCAATTGCAGAAGACGCGTCCGGAGTTTGAGGGAAACATCACACTGGTGGTGTTCCCCTTTGTTAAGTTAGCCCGCAAAGCTCCTGCTCAGGTGGCTGCCGAGATTGGCGAATGGCTAACGGCTAATGGCGAAGGGCTCGTTGCCAAATATAACGCCGTGCAAGGTTTCTTAAACCTTGTGATTGATGACACGTTCTGGGTAAAGCAACTCGAGGCTATTGACGCTGATGAGAACTTTGGTAAAGGTGAGCGGTTATCGGTTAGCGGTGAGCGTCCATTGATGATGGTGGAATATTCTTCGCCGAACACCAACAAGCCTTTGCACCTCGGTCACGTGCGCAATAACCTGCTGGGTTATTCGATTGCGCAGATTCAGGAAGCGAACGGATGGAAAGTGGTGAAGACGAACATCGTTAACGACCGCGGTATTCATATCTGCAAATCGATGTTGGCGTGGCTCAAGTTCGGTAACGGCGAGACACCGGAATCGAGCGGTAAGAAAGGTGATCACCTGATTGGTGATTACTATGTGCGTTTTGATAAAGAGTACAAGGCGCAGATTGCTGAATTGATGGCAGCCGGCAAGGATGAGGAGACGGCGAAACGCGAAGCTCCGCTGATGCTCGAAGCGCAAGAGATGCTGCGTAAATGGGAAGCGAATGATCCCGAAGTGCGTGGTCTGTGGGCGAAGATGAACGAATGGGTGTATGCCGGATTCGATGAGACGTACAAGCGCATGGGCGTTTCGTTTGATAAGATCTACTATGAGTCCAATACCTACCTGGAAGGCAAATCCGAAGTGGAGAAGGGACTTGCTTCCGGTCAGTTCTATCGCCGCGAAGACGGTTCCGTTTGGGCAGACTTGACCAAAGACGGACTCGATGAGAAATTGCTCCTTCGTTCGGATGGCACTTCCGTCTATATGACCCAAGACATCGGCACGGCTAAGTTGCGTTTCCAGGACTATCCGATTGACAAGATGGTCTATGTGGTCGGTAATGAGCAGGAGTACCACTTCAAAGTGCTGTCTATCTTGCTCGACCGCCTCGGATTCCCGTTCGGCAAGGAACTGGTGCACTTCAGTTACGGAATGGTGGAACTGCCGAACGGTAAGATGAAGTCGCGCGAAGGAACGGTAGTCGATGCCGATGACCTGATGGATAAGATGGTGGAGGACGCCAAAGAGATCTCCAAGGACAAGGTGAACACCCTGCAAGGCATCACGGAGGCTGAGGCTAACGAGATCGCTCGCAAGGTCGGTCTCGGTGCGCTCAAGTACTTCATTCTGAAAGTCGATCCGCGTAAGAACATGCTGTTCAACCCGGCTGAGTCCATTGATTTCAATGGTAATACGGGTCCGTTCATTCAATACACCTACGCGCGTATTCAGAGCGTGCTGAGAAAAGCTGGAGAACTAGGCGACCTAGGACTCCTAGGCAACCTAGGCGACCTAGATCCCAAGGAGCTTGCGCTCATTCAGCGTCTGACCGAATATCCGTCTATCGTTCGTACGGCAGGCGATGAGTTCAGTCCTGCAGTGATCTGCAACTACGCGTATGCGCTGGCCTGCGACTTCAATTCGTTCTATCACGACTTGTCGATTCTTAACGAGCCGGATGAGGCGAAAAAAGCGCTGCGTCTGCTGCTGGCAAAGAACGTAGCGAAAGTGCTGCAGAGCGCGATGAGTCTGCTTGGCATTGAGATGCCGGAACGTATGTAACACAAAACGCCTGTTGTCAAAACAGGCGTAATTGTTTATCTTGGAAAATCTGATAGCCCACCTCGCAGTTGATACACTCGTGGTGTTGGCAGTAATTCTGATAGAGGTGAAGCAATGCTTGCGAATCGGCGGCGTTCTTCACCTCTTGTCCTAAGATACGCCACTGCCGAATGATGCTGTTGTTCTCCGGCGCGATCTGTTCGATGAGGGAGATGGCTTCTTCGGCCTGTTGCGCATTGTTGCGGTAACGCGCGTACGCGTATTTATAAGGAATAACGGTATTGATTAGCAGTATATCGATGCTGCTGCGACCCATTCCGTCCACTTCGAACAGCTGTACCAGTTCTTTCAAGTCGTGCTTGTCGAGAATCTTGCTGAATAGCGATTCCGATTGGTAGAGCAGTTGTGCGAATTGCCGAATACGCAGTTCGGGACTGTTCTGCGGACGCATTCGTGCGTGCTTCCAAAGGGATCCGTCTATGGGCGTCAGTCCGAACTTGGTGCGGAGGAAATCGTATTCTTTCTGCGTGCTCTCATCAGAGATGAGACTGGCCTGGCCCATGAGCAGTGCAGTCAATTGGAACAGGCTGTTCCGATGTTTCTGCAAGCAGGATAGGGGCGTGTTGATAGCGAGTTGTTCGAAAGGCAGACTGTTGGTGTGGAATCCGAAATTGCGTGCCAGCGAGATGTACAGCGCGTGCTCCCAGCTGCCTTTGGTGATCTCAAGCAGGCGTTCGATGGAGGCGCGTTTGCAGTCCAGGCGTTTGCGCAGTAAGGTGCATCGCCAGCCTTCAGTTAACATAGACGGGTCATGCGCTAACTGCTCGGCGCATCCGATACGCATGAAGGCGTTGTCCATCTGTTGGGCGCTCTCGAAGAGCCGACTCAGGTAATCCTTGTCACTCGGGTACTGCAGTTCGCATTGAGGCACCAATTCGCCGCGGGAGTTATACACCGGTTTGTCGGCAGTGCGCACCACGTGCAGGATCACGCTGTCATAGGCTTTGTCCAGGTGATGACGGTGCTTGACCCAATCGGAGGAGCAGACGTGCAGTTCGATGTTACCCACCCATTCTCGTCCGTCTATACGTATTCGCGCATGACTGTAGTCCGGTCCGGCATCGTGGTTATGCTCTCCGACGGAGAGGATTTCCACTTTCCGTCCGTCTGTCGTCTGTTGGTCAAATCCTGCCCACAAACAATGCTCCCATATGTAGTGCAAAACTATTTCAGGCATACGTCACGAATGAGAAAGGTGTCTGTTCAAGGAGGGAAAAATCACGGTGATAACGACAGTCAGTGCGAGTAGAGCGGGGTAGAAGAGCCATGGAACAATAGACATGGCAGAGATGCCGGCAAGACCGGAGGCCATGAGCAGTTGAGCGCCGTAGGGTAGGATGCCCTGAATGCAGCAACTGGTCGTGTCCAAAAGGGACGCAGAGCGACGTGGATCGATATCAAACTGTTCCGCTACCCGTTTGGCTATATCGCCGACGGAGAGGATGGCGATGGTGTTGTTAGCGGTACAGATATTGGCAAACGCCACGAGTCCGCAGATACTCCATTCGGCTCCTGCGCGGGTCTTGACACGCCGGATGATCAGATCGATCATAAACTCCAAACCGCCGTTGTAACGAATCAGCGCAAAGATCCCTCCGGCCAGCATCGAGATAAGGATCAGTTCGCTCATCCCCATCACACCGGTAAGGGCGGCATTCGTCCATCCCATCAGGTCATAACTTCCGTCTGCCCATCCGGTGACCAGCGTGAGCAGGCTGCCTAAGGACAGCACCATCAGTACGTTCATTCCGAAGGCCGCGCAGGCGAGAACGGCGAGGTAGGGCAGCACTTTGGTAAAGGTTGAAAGTTGAAAGTGGAACGTGGAAAGAGACGCTTCGCTGGCTTCTGCGCCGAGGAAGACGTAGAGCACGATGCCGACAATCGCGGCGGGGAGCACCATCTTGATATTAAACCGGAATTTGTCGGACAGTTTGCAGCCTTGCGTCTGCGTCGAGACGATGGTTGTGTCGCTGATAAAGGACAGGTTATCGCCAAAGAAAGCACCGCCCACGACGGCCGCTGCAACCAAGGGAAGGGTCATCGATGTCTTATCCGCCAAACCGGCTGCAATCGGCATCAGCGCCACGATCGTACCGACGCTCGTTCCCATACACAGCGAAGTCAGACATGCAGCCAGGAAAAGGCCTGCCAAGGCGAACTTAGCCGGCAAAAATCGCAGGGTCACATTGACCATCGCTTCGGCCGCTCCCATCTCCTTGGCCGTGGCAGCAAAAGCACCGGCTAACATGAAGATCCAGACCATGAGCAGCAGGTTTTCACTACCGGCACCACGGGAAAAAATCGCAATTCGTTCAGAGAACGACACACCGCGCGTAAGGGCCACACCTACCATGGCGGACACCACAAAAATAAATAATAACGGCGCGTTACTCACACCTCCATAGATGACAGCATTCACCATGAGCAACACGACCATCGCAAAGATGGGCGACAATGCCAACAGACCTTTTTTTATACCTAATTCCATTTCGTCTGCAAAGGTACAATAAAAAAATGACATACACAAGTGTGCATGCCATTTTCTTAACAAAAAGCGTTGATTACTCCTCTTTTTTGGTTTTCTTAGCAGCAGGTTTCTTAGCCGGCTTCTCTTCAGCCTCGAGCGAAGCTTTCAGGTTAGCCAGGACGTCGAGGTCACCGAGAGTGGTCTTCTCCACCTTCGGCATCTCTACCTGCGGCTCCTCCGGTTTAGCGGCTTTCTTAGCTGCCTTAGCCGGAGCCTCTTTGCGCTCCTCCCATGTACGGAGGTGCGAAACGAGGATACGCTTAGCGTCACGGTTGAAAATTTCTCGCCGCTTGGTTGGAAATAATCAGCCCTTGGGATGACATATTTCCCCAAAGGGGCGGGAAATAATCGTTCGAGGCTTGCCGAGATAAGAACTCTCACCTTTGAACGGCATATACAAACAAGCAGAAAGTCCTTATACCGTTCAAGGTGATTGAGTGAAATGGCGTGGGTAAACGTATTCTTGTCTGTGCGCTGTGTCTGGGAGGAGAAAGAGGCAGAGAAGGCAGATAAGAAAGACACCGTTAAGAGGGATGAGCCACAGAGGTGGAAGACTACTCTTGGGGACTGAGCGTGTCAGACCAGAAGGCTTTGGAGTAGGCAGAGGGGAAACCCGAGGAAGTGTCTAAGAAAGCCGCCAGAATGAGGAAGTATCCTCTGTGCTTTTTGTGTTAGCGTTTTTTCATAGAAGAATCCAATTGGATGCTATTCTTTGTATATCAAGTCTCAGAAGCGGGTAGTGTTTGGTTACATTCTCTTTAGAGTTTGCTGTCTTCTTATTTTCAAGCATGCCTTCAAAAAAAAACTGTGCGGAGCACTTAAACAAGCCGCGAACGAAGAGAGCACCTTATTATGGGGGAAAAGCAAAAAAAAAGAAGATACAAAGATGTGTGAAAGTGTGAGGAAGTGAACTATGTCCGAATTATTCGGACGCAATGGACAAAGAAAAAAATCCCGAATAGTATTTCTTAGCCGAGGGCAACGATTATTGCCAAGGCAATTTTCGGGAAATGGACGAAACTCTAAAGTCCGAATACAATTCTTAGCCGCGTGGGCACGATTATTTCTGACGAAATGGACAAAGAAAGAACCTGCCTGCTCGGTGGCGGAGCAGGCAGGAGTCCGATAGATCGAGTTATCGGGGGATTGAGAGAGCGAAGAGGGTTATTTTACCTCTTGACCTTGGAGAGTATAGGTTTTGCCTCTACGGAGGATGTAGATTTGACCGTTCTTATAAATCTTCTGTGCCTGAATGGCTGCAGGCGTATTTGTCAGTCCGTCACCTTCTTCCTCATCGCCTTCACCCGGTTCTGTTGCTGCAGCTGGAGCCGACAAGATGACTTCGTACAGATCCCAGTTTCCTTTCGACGTATAGATATAATACGTTCCATCCGCAGGAAGCAGATAGTGAATATAGTTCACTTCGGTGCAACGGATCGTATCCGTGCTGACGACGTTCTCTGCCTGATAATCACCGATACCCAGTTTGAGTGCACGATCCGAACCACCGTCACCTCTTGCCCAGATCTCCAGTTCCTGTCCTTCCGCACCGGCAAACGTGATATAACGGTAGGTCTCTTTCGCGGCACCGCCGGTTACACCCATTTGCGTGAATACCTTATTACCTAAGGTATCGTTGCAAACCTTCACTTCCCAACGGCGAGCGTCCTTATCCATCGCATGTACCGTCAGACCGTCAAAATCGGTGTCGGTAGCGTAGGTCACAGGAGCTGTGCCGAAGACAGCCGTATTCGATACATTCCAGTCGCTCAGCACGCGCGAAGGCAATTCCGGACAAGCGTCCACAAGCTTGTACGACGCATCGCGACATTCATCATTGAACGCCACCAGGTCGGCCGATTTCGCGTTACCGAAAGAAGTGAAGATATACGATATACCGAGGCTGTCATCTACATTCGTGAACGTCCAGTAGTACCAATCAGCAACATCTTCCGGAACCGGCAAGTTCGCTTTCTTCCATGCAGAAGCTACAGACGGCATCTTAGGACGGGTTTCCCAGGTGTAGTATGCACCCGTCTTCGGGTTGATCGTTTTGCTGGTCTTGGTAATCTTGTCACCGCCATTCCACCACCAGATAGTAGGAGCACCGCCCGGAGAATAGCATTTCACAGTGATGGTCTTGTATGCACCTGCGGTAGGAACAGGGATCACGTATTTGTCCGGTACTGTCGTCGGTTGCGTACCATTCAGTTTCTGCTTCAGGCAGTCGATATGCGCTTGGGTCAGATAGCCGGCATTGATGAAGTATTGCGAGAGCGCCTGCTCCACATTTGTCACCTCACTCATGTCGTTTACGCCTAACATCTGGCAGAACGAATAAGCCAGGATGTTACGGTCGCGGAACTCATTGATCTGCATGTTATTGGTGTACTCGTAGTCAGTATAGATCTGCTCCCAGGTGGCACCGCAGAGAGCAGCCAGTGTAGCGGAGAACACACCGGTACGGTCGGTTCCCAGGGCACAGTGGATCTCAAACGGACCCGGGTTGACCGGATCGATGATGAAGTCCACTACTTCAGCAACCCACTGACCGTACTTCACACCTGTCGGGTTGAAATAGACATCGTTATAATCCGGCGTCGAACCGTTCTGCGTACCTACGTACAGCACACGGTTCTTCGTGATGATCTCCTGATAATACGGAGGAATAGCTTCTGTATAGGTCACACCTCCGCAGGTGTATTGGTTCATCTTACCGGACTCATTCGACGACAGGCAGATATCATTCTTGATACCCGCAGCCGTAGCTAACGAATCGACCCAGAACAAGCGCATATGCTCCGTGTCGTATTGCGAACGGTATGCATGGTACGGGTGATATGAACGGAATAGCTGCGTCGTAGCAGGCACCTGACGGAAATTGGAAATCTTATGTTGATCTACCGGGTCATTCAGATTGAAATCCGATAGCGGACGAACGACCGTCGCAGTCGCCTGGTTCGCACGGATACGAGTCGTATCATCGCTGGCTAATACTAACAGCATGTTCGTCGTTCCCGGAAAACGGTTGATAGAAGGCACCCAACTCGGAGCGTCTAACCAGTTGCCGTCACGGTAGAACTTAAACTCAGGCTGACCCGAGTTAGCAGGGATATACGCCGCTTTGCGAGAAACGGTGCAGTAATAGCAATTCGACTCCGCATCTTTCTTCATCAGAAAACGGGCGTCGTCTCCCCATCCGTTCATCGAACCGCGAACATACAAAGCATTGTAGGTCCCTTCCGAATAGTAACCGGTACCCATCGGGTACAAAAAAGTAATGGTAGAATCGCCTTCCATGTAGCAACGATTCTTGTCCGCAGTGGTGGGCGTAAGAGCAAAAATAGTCGCGCTGCAGGCCAATAAAATCAACGTGAAAATGTGTTTCATTTTTATGATAATTGATTAAAGTTAACTATGTTTTTCTTAAGTTGTGAGCAGGATCAAAAGACTCTTCTCACAAAATCGAGTACAAAGGTACTGCTTTTTGGCGATATATGCAAGAGAAATCGCGGAAAAATGCGATTTTTATGCGAAAATAGGTAGAAATAGGAGGAAATAGTCATTAGAATGCCGATTGTCAATCGGCGTAATACGAAGAAAACGACTCCGCGCTATCCCGCGGAGCAGCAGACAAAGAAAACCGGCATGCGATGCCGGGCTAATTGACGAAGGACAATAAAGCGCCGGATAATATCCGGCATAATAAACGAAGTCAATCCGGATAATATCCGGCAAAAGAGACGAAGTCAGATAAAAACGAAACACGACGGACAAGTGTCCGCCGTGCTCTTGTTGAAGATCAGCCAAATTTGGCTGATGGATGAAGATTACTCCTCTTTTTGGGTTTTCTTAGCAGCAGCTTTCTTAGCCGGCTTCTCTTCAGCCTCGAGCGAAGCTTTTAGGTTAGCCAGGACGTCGAGGTCACCGAGAGTGGTCTTCTCGACCTTCGGCATCTCTACCTGCGGCTCCTCCGGTTTAGCGGCTTTCTTAGCTGCCTTAGCCGGAGCCTCTTTGCGCTCCTCCCATGTACGGAGGTGCGAAACGAGGATACGCTTAGCGTCACGGTTGAACTCAATCACCTTGAACGGCAGTTCGTCGCCAACCGCAACAGGACTCTTATCCTCTTTCTGGAGGTGACGTGTAGTGCAGAAGCCCTCAACGCCTTCCTCGAGCGAAACGACAGCGCCCTTGTCAGTCAGTTCAACAACCTTACCGTTAACAACGGTATCCACGCCGAACTTAGCCTCAAGCTCCTCCCAAGGATTCTCCTCGAGCTGCTTGTGACCAAGGCTCAGACGACGGTTAGCTACGTCGATGTCGAG
>JAFPNK010000024.1 GCA_017401985.1 Paludibacteraceae bacterium
ACTAAGATGATATCTGCTTTGAGCAGGTCTTTGTGATTCTCAAGAAAAGCCTCTAAAGAGGGCGAACCGATCTCTTCTTCTCCTTCGAAAATGAACTTGACGTTACATTTCATCAATCCTTGCTGCACAAGGTACTCAAAGGCCTTGGCTTGAATCATAGCCTGACCTTTGTCATCATCGGCGCCGCGGGCATAGAGACGTCCGTCACGAATGGAGGGTTCCCATGGATTGGAGTGCCATGCCTCGAGCGGTTCAACCGGCATCACGTCGTAGTGGGAATAGACCAACACCGTTGGTCTGACCGCTGCGCTGTAAGACCGCTCCGCTGTAAGAC
This sequence comes from Paludibacteraceae bacterium, assembly GCA_017401985.1. Classification (GTDB taxonomy): domain Bacteria; phylum Bacteroidota; class Bacteroidia; order Bacteroidales; family Paludibacteraceae; genus Colicola. Next base: position 335 of record JAFPNK010000024.1, read on the forward strand.
CGGCTTTGCCTGTAGGACCGCCTTCGGCTGTAGGATTATACTCCGCATAGACGAAGGGATTGCCTTGCGAGGGCATGACTTCGGCTTTTTGGCAGCCGGCTTGGAGGAGCAGTTCTTTCCAGCGCTCGGCACAACGGATCATATCCGCTTTGTGCTCGGTCTGGCAACTGATGGAAGGAATACGAATGAGCGATGCCCATTCCTCCATGAACCGTGCTCGGTTGGCGATGATATACTCTTGTGCAGTCATAGGATTAGAAATTATACTTGGTCATGAGTTGTACGCGGTGGTTGGTCACCCAATGGAGTCCGTTGGTAGAGAGTGCGTTCGCATTCAGTTTACCGTCTCCGTACTGCACGGATGTGATCTCGTACTCGAGTCCGAGTTGGAATTTACCCACCGTGTAAAGCAAGGTCGGCGAGAGGCGCCACATTTGGTTCATAGCTGCCGAACGGGGATTGTAGAACTCCTTATCGGCGGTATATTTGCCGTCACCGTTGATGTCCAGCAATGCTTCTTTGGTTCCGAAATTATGCACATACCCACCGAAGAGGATTCCCTGCAGTTTCTGCGGGTGTTTCTCTTCCTGTGCGCCTACTTTACCGCCATAGACAATGCTGATCCAGGAGGTGCTGTGACGAATCGGCGTGTACTCATACGAGCCGTCTGCGTTGATGGCTTTGATACCGTAACCGCCGTACATGTTCATGTGCTCTCCGGACTCGGCGAAGATTGATTTCGCTTTGAAGGAGAACTCACCTTTCTTGTACTGCAGGTAGATGAAGGGTGAAGCGGTAGTGAGACGGTCGTTGACCTTGATGGTCACATTCTTATCCAACGCGCCATCATAGATCGTACCCAAATGACGCGGACGGATGCTCAGCACATCCACACCGGCACGGAAGAGCCAACCTTTGTCGTGGATAGAGAGACCGAGATAGGCTTCGGGTGTTTTGCCGTAGAGCATATACTCGGCCGAAGTGAGGTTACCCGGGCCGATAGAGAGGTACTGCATCTGCCACAGACCGGCAGCGGTGAGGGTCACGTATTTACCGAGCCGTGCGTCCATCTTGACTTGCGGGCTACGACTGAACGGACCGAAGGGTGCGCCGCTGTTCAACGCAATCGCGTCGCAGAGGTCGGCAGCCATCGGGTGCCAGGTCTGACCGATAGTCAGATCTACGCGTGCGTAGTCTTTGCCTTTGAGCATAGGCAGACTATCCCACCCGAGTGTCATGTATGCCTGACGGAGACGGAACTGAGCCACACCACTCACGGCGTGTGTCTCGCTAAACTTCACATCATTGACGGTCGCAGACTTGGTGCTCAAGCCGGCATAGAAATCGGCTTCAATCTTACCACCGAACTCGGTGCCGCGCCATTTATAATCGACGATATTGAGTCCTACACGCGTGGTGAGCGACAAGAAACGGAAAGTTGATTCGGCATTCAGATCATCGCCGAACTCATTCAGTTTGCGGTCCTTCGGTTGGTAGTTGTACAAGTCTGCCGTACCGGACCAACTCTCACGGCTGTCGTAGGTAAAGTAGTTACGAATGAAGCCGTAAGGTTTGAAATGCTGCTTGAGGTGCGATTTCGCTGCCTCTTTCTTATCTGTCTTCACCTCTTGTGCCGACACGGATGTCAGGCACAAGAAGCAAAGCAGTATAGATAGTATTTTTTTCATAACTTTCGTTTTTGCCATTAATTAAACGGGAAGAGCAGCAGCACAGCGTACGAAAGAGCGATACCTACCAGACCAACGATGAGACCGACCTTTGTCATATCCTTTGTTTGGATCAAACCGGTCGAACAAGCGATAGCATTCGGCGGCGTAGAGATAGGCAGCAACATAGCGAACGAGGTGGAAGCGGCCACGCAAACGAGCAGTGTGGTAACACCACCGAAAGCGCCTAACTGCTCATTCATAGCGGTTCCGACAACGGCCAGAATCGGCACGAGCAGGTTCGCAGCAGAGGAGTTAGCGATGAAGTTAGACAGCAACCAACCGAGCAGACCGGCACTGATAAGTACTACGAGAGCAGACCAGCTGCCGAACGGGATAGCATTCACCATAGCCGTAGCCAGACCGGTTTTGTTGAGAGCGGTACCGATTGCGAAACCACCGGCTACCATCCACAGCACGTGCCAGTCAATCTTCGCGAAGTCGTCACGTTTGAAGATACCTACGAGCGCAAAGACAGCGAACGGAATGAGTGCAATCACGTTGGAGTTAAGGTGAGTGAGCTCACCCGTCATCCACAACAAGATCGTAGAGATGAAGGTAACGGTTACTACCCAGAATTCCCAACCGATCTTATGGTGCTCATCCGGCTGGATGACGATCTTCACATCTTTCGCCTTGAAGGGGAATAGGAGTTGGAGCAGCACCCAGGAGAAGAGGATCATCACGATCACAACCGGCACAAAACGCAGCATCCAGGCACCGAAACCGATGTTCACATCCATCGAAGCCAATTGACCGATAGCGATGGCGTTAGGAGGCGTACCGATAGGCGTGCCCAGACCACCGATATTCGCAGCGATAGGAATACTCATTGCGAGGCTGACGCGGCCACCACCGTCCGCAGGCAGGGTACGGAGTACCGGAGCGAGGAAGGCAAGCATCATGGCTGCCGTAGCGGTGTTGGACATGAACATAGACATGACACTGATGAGCGTCAGGAAGCCGAGAAGCACCCATTTAGGATTGGTACCGAAGGGCTTAAGCATCACACGTGCAAGGACTACGTCCAGACCTACTTTGCTGGCTGCGATTGCCAAGACGAAACCGCCCAAGAAGAGCATGATGATCGGGTCTGCAAAGGACGCCATAAGGGCTTTGAAATCCACCACAGAACCTTCTACGAAGTAGGTATTGAACATTTCCTTACCTGCTTTGTCCAGTAGCGGATTGCCGGCATCGTCCAAAAGCATTTCTTTGGCTTGATGAACCAGTCCTTTATTGGAAACAGCCAAGAGTAAGCCTACGATGGTCGTTACAGAAGTTGCCCACGCGGGGATGATTTCGAACATCCACATAAGGGCTGCATACGCAAAGATAGCAATCGTGCGCTGCTGAACGATCGTCAAGATAGGTCTACCCACTTCATCCACACCATACCACTCAATCGGTATAAACCACAAGAAAAGCACCACCAAAGCCGTCAGCGGGGCTAATACATACAGTTTTACATTATAATTTTTCATAGATTCAACACTTTGCTTCTTTCAAAATCCATTCTCCATTCTCAATCTTGTACACATTCGGGTTCGCCAAATGGTGGATACGACGCTCGTAGCGCTCACCACCGTCATAAGCGGTAGTAACGAACTCATGAATAATATCCAGCGCTTTGTCCGGTGCTACATAACCGGCAGGCAGACAGAGCACGTTGGCATTGAAGAAACGACGGGCATTCTCCGCCATTCTCGGTTCCCAACAGATAGTGGCACGCACATGAGGGTGCGTGTTAGTAGCCATACTCATACCATTTCCGGTGAAGCAGAAAGCCAGACCTAAATCACATTCGCCTTTCTCTACGGCTGTAGCCATAGGATGTGCGAAATCAGGGAAGTCACAGTTATCCATCGAGTGACATCCGAAATCAATCACCTTGGCACCTTCACGCTCCAGATACAATTGAATCATGGATTTGAGGCCGAAACCGGCGTGGTCGCTGGCCATGGCGATAGTCAATTCATTTAATGGTTTCATAATATAATTAATTTTGTTTGTTATATTCGTTTGAATGCTTTTCTTTTCAAACACGCTCGCAAATACTGCCAAACGGCATTTTTATGCTAAAAACGGCTGCAAAATTACTTATTTTTTTGCATATATGCAAATTATTCTTTGAATTTTTTCATAAAAGTAAAGTGTTCTTTACAAAATATTTGTGTATATCAAAAAAAAGCAGTACTTCGACCACCTCCCCCAAAGGGGTCCCCTTCGAAGGTCCGTTCGCACCTTTGAGCGAACGACAATCTTTTAAGCAAACAAAAACTGCTTAAGCAAGCTTAGACTATTTTTTTTGCTTAAAATCTTGCACATTCCAAATATTTGTAGTATCTTTGCATGCAAATTCAATAAACGAACATATTATGAACCGAGACACAGAGGTTTTTGACGTTATCCGCCGTGAGCGCGAGCGTCAGTTAAAGGGCATCGAGTTGATTGCGAGTGAGAACTTCGTCAGCGACCAAGTGATGGAAGCCATGGGCAGTGTGCTGACCAACAAGTACGCAGAGGGTTATCCGGGTCACCGTTATTACGGTGGTTGCGAAGTAGTGGATATAGCGGAGAACATCGCCCGTGACAGGCTGAAAACGCTCTATGATGCTGAGTACGTGAACGTTCAGCCTCACAGCGGTGCGCAAGCCAACATGGCTGTTTTCATGGCTTGTTTGAAACCCGGTGACACGTTTATGGGTCTGAATCTGAGTCACGGTGGTCACTTGAGTCACGGTTCGGCAGTGAACTTCAGCGGCTTGATGTTCAATGCAATCGGTTATGATTTGAACCCCGAGACCGGTCGTGTGGATTACGATGATCTGGAGTTGAAGGCGCGTACGCATAAACCGAAATTGATTATTGCGGGAGCGAGTGCCTACAGTCGCGAATGGGACTACGCCCGTATTCGTCGTGTAGCGGATGAGATAGGTGCGCTGTTCATGGTCGATATGGCTCACCCGGCCGGACTGATTGCGGCAGGACTGCTGGACAACCCGCTCAAATACGCACATATTGTGACCAGCACGACGCACAAGACGCTTCGTGGTCCGCGCGGTGGTGTGATTTTGATGGGTAAGGACTTCGATAACCCGTGGGGCAAGACGACTCCGAAGGGCGAGATCAAGAAGATGAGTGCCCTACTCGACTCAGCTGTTTTCCCCGGCACCCAAGGCGGCCCGCTGGAGCACGTGATTGCGGCTAAGGCTGTGGCTTTCGGAGAGGCGTTGACGGATGATTTCAAGGTGTATCAGCAGCAAGTGAAGAAGAACGCAGCCGTGATGGCACAGGCGTTTATGGACAAGGGCTACAAAGTGATCTCGGGTGGTACGGACAACCACTCGATGCTGATTGACCTGCGCACCAAGTATCCGGATCTGACGGGTAAAGTAGCGGAGCAAGCGTTGGTAGCAGCGGACATCACGACCAATAAAAACATGGTTCCGTTCGACAGCCGTTCAGCATTCCAGACCTCCGGTCTGCGATTCGGAACTCCGGCTATCACGACCCGTGGATTGAAAGAGGACAAAATGGATTGGATTGTGGATCTGATTGACCGCGTGCTATCAGCGGTGAACGGTAACGGGTTATCGGTTACGGGGTCCGAATCCGTGATTGCTACCGTTCGCGAAGAAGTGAACCGCGAAATGACACAACACCCGCTGTTCGCATGGTAAAAGAAAAACTCCGCAATCGCGGAGTTTTTTTTTATGCTTGTTTCTGTTTTCGGAAATGGTTCGGCGTGAGTCCCGTATGCTTCTTGGTGTACTGACAGAAGAAGCTGGCGTTGGGGAACTCCATCACGCGTGCAATCTCGCGGATTGGCATGGTAGTGTTGCGCAGATAATGCTTGAGTTCCGAAATGGTGATGTCCGCAATCCATTCGCCGGCAGACTTATTGCTACGCTCTTTGCATATCTCAGACAGATATTTAGGCGTAATATTCAGTTTCTTCGCGTACCACTGTACCTCACGCTCGTGCGGATACTGCTGGAGCAGACGCGTGAAAGCGTGGAAAGTATAATCGCTCTGGTTCACCGAATTGCGCGCACCGTTCGACGGAACGAGCGCCAGTTTATCCAAATAGTTGAGCATCTCCATGGTAGCGGCACGAGCCACGAGCATCAAGATCTGGCTGCGGTAAAGCGACGGCTTATCTTGCAGCAAGAGAACAAGCAGCTCGAAATACGCATCAAAGAAATGCAAGCTAACCTCATTGATCGGGAAGATCGGATGCTCTTTCACATACTCCTGCTTTGCCCACCAGTTCGGCTCAACACGCATATGATCAAACATCAATTTCTCGTAGATATCCGCATCTACCGTAACCTGTTTGAATGCAAAATCAGGCGACATCTCATACGGTCCTAATTCTTGCGTAAAATCCGGGACACGAATAAACAAATCTCCCTTGTTAATACGCAGCATCTCGCCATGAAAGAACACATCTATGTATCCGGCGGAGCAGTACATCACAGTCATAGTGGCTGTGGAGGTAGTACGTGTCTCACGACACACACGGAAACCCTCAACATCCGTTGTCAGAAAAATAGAATCGGTTGATAAAGTCATACTATATATAGCTTTTAAGGTTAAATATTCTCCGAAAGTTGCCGCAAAATTACTAATTATTTTTGAAATATGCAAATTTTTTGGATATAAATTTGCTAATATGCTATTTTTTTTGTACCTTTGCAGCGAAAACAAACATAAACACATGAAAAAAAGTATATTTTTTGTTCTTGTAGCGTTTGTGCTATGGGGATGTAACGGTTCGAATGACCGCATTTTGACTTCTGCAACCGGCAGTATCTATGAGTGTTTGGTCGTTAGCGATCCGTCCGTACAAGCGGAGATAATGGAAGTGATGGGAGGCGACATGTACGGTTTGCCCCAGATGGAGGCGTACTTCACCATCGCCCATGTGAGTCCTGCCGGTTTTGATGCGATGTACATGGCGTCCCGTAATATACTGCTCATAGACCTCGACAGCCACAAGTACACACAAGTCAAAGCGATTCAAAGCCGCGATGTATGGTCCAAACCGCAGGCGGTAGTGCGTATTCAAGCGCCGGATAAGGATTCGTTTTTGGACTACTGGAGCGAAAAAGGAGAAGTGATTCGTGAGTGGTTCGTTCGTGAAGAGTTAGCGAGACAGGCTTCTTTCTATCGTGCGGGAACGAATAAGGAAGCGCGTGCGC
>JAFPNK010000025.1 GCA_017401985.1 Paludibacteraceae bacterium
TACCTGCAGGTGCAGAAAGGAGGATACCCATGCGGACTCCGTCGGCGCCGAAACGTTCGATGAGATCGAGCGGATCAGGACTGTTACCAAGGGATTTGGACATCTTACGGCCGAGTTTGTCGCGTACGATACCTGTGAAATAGACGTGCTTGAAGGGCATCTTGCCTACGTACTCGTAGCCCGCCATGATCATTCGTGCTACCCAGAAGAAGATGATATCCGGACCCGTTACAAGGTCTGCGGTGGGGTAGTAATAATCAATCTCTTTGTTCTTCGGGTTCTCAATGCCGTCAAACAGGCTGATCGGCCAGAGCCACGAGCTGAACCAAGTATCCAATGCTCCTTCGTCCTGAACGTAATTGCCTTCCGGTTTGGTCTCCGAAACGATGATCTTGTCCTCCGGGTAGTTCTCCAGTCCGGTCTGAGCAAGCAGGTCGGCATCGTAGTACGCCGGGATTCGGTGACCCCACCAGAGTTGACGGCTGATACACCAGTCTTTGATGTTCTCCAGCCAGTTACGGTAGGTGTTCTTGTATTTGGTCGGGTAGAAGACGATCTCGTCGTTCATTACCGGCGGCAGCGCAATATCAGCAAAATGCTGCATTTTTACGAACCACTGGAGACTCAAACGCGGCTCGATAGGTACGTTCGTACGTTCCGAGTAGCCGACTTTGTTGTCGTAGTCTTCAATCTTTTCCACCAGATCGAGTGCCTTGAGGTCTTCTACAATCTGCTTGCGACAATCGAAGCGGTCCATTCCGTGGTATTTGCGTACGTTCGGTTGGAGTTCCTCTTCTACGGTGTCCATGTTCAGATGGGCGTCCGGTGTGAAGATATCAATGGTCTTGAGGTTGTATTTCTGACCAAGGGCATAGTCGTTCACGTCGTGTGCCGGTGTTACCTTGAGGCAACCGGTACCGAAACCGATTTCTACATAACGGTCTTCGATGATCGGAATCACACGTCCTACACCCGGTACGATCACGTGTTTGCCTTTGAGCCACTGGTTCTTCTCCTCTTTGGGGTTGATGCACACCGCAATATCGCCGAAGATCGTCTCCGGACGGGTTGTAGCCACTACCGCATACTTGGTCGGGTCTTCCGCTACGCGGTAACGCAGGTAGTAGAACTTATTATGCTCGTCGTGGTAGATTACCTCTTCGTCCGACAACGCCGTTTGACGCTCCGGATCCCAGTTCACCATACGTAAACCGCGATAAATCAAGCCTTTGTTATACAGGTCGCAGAACACCTTGATGACTGCTTTGGAACGTGTCTCGTCCATGGTGAACGAGGTGCGTTGCCAGTCGCAGGAACAACCGAGTTTACGGAGCTGTTTGAGAATGATGCCTCCGTGTTCGTCGGTCCAGTCCCACGCATGTTTGAGGAACTGCTCACGCGTAAGGTCGGATTTATTGATTCCTTGCTCTTTGAGACGCTTGATAACTTTCGCTTCGGTGGCAATAGACGCGTGGTCGGTACCCGGTACCCAACAAGCGTTCTTACCTTCCAAACGTGCACGGCGAACGAGAATATCTTGAATCGTCTCATTCAGTACGTGACCCATGTGCAGCACACCCGTCACGTTGGGTGGCGGAATAACGATGGTATAGGGTTCGCGACCATCCGGTTCGCTGTGAAACAGTTTGTTGTCCAACCAGTACTGATACCAGCGGGCTTCAATGTCTGTAGGATTATATTTACTATCCATATTAATGTATTTAGTTTATTATAGTTTGCTTAATTCAATGCATGCTAATATCAGCGGAGCGACTCCCTTGGGATCGTCGTGGCGGATTCGCTCGTGTATGTAGTAGTCATAGGTGCCGTCGCGATAGGGATTACCTCCAAGCCCAGCCACGGCACAGCAGTCGATGAGCGAGAGCGTACCGTCTTCGTTAGTGATGATCTTATGCGCTTTGATTCCCTCCATCACCTGTTGCGCTTCTGCTTTATAGCGTTTGTCCAAGGCTCCTATGCGCACGCCTTTAGCCATGGCATAACAATACATGGCGGAGCAGGTGGATTCCAGATAATTACCTTCCTCTCCAGCCCGGTCGGGCACTTGGTACCACAGATGTGTATCCTTGTCCTGTACTTGCAGCAAGGCATCCATCACGCGGTTAAGTATGGCAATCAGTTGCGGGCGTTGCGGATGATCCGTCGGCATCAATTCAATCACATCACAAAGTGCCATCACGTACCAGCCTTCAGCGCGCCCCCAGGTCTCGGGACTGCAACCGGTGATGCTGTCACTCCAACCCATTTGATGGCTCTCGTCCCAGCCGTGGTGGTTAAGACCGTTCGCTTTGCGGGTGTGTGCATCGACCACCAGAAACTGATTAGCTATATCGTCCCACGCTTCCGGTTCGGGCTTCCAAGCGGCGTAACGGGCATAGAACGTAGTACCTGTGAACAAACCGTCCAACCACATTTGATGCTCATACACCTGTTTATGCCAGAACCCGCCTTCCGTTGTTCGGGGTTGCGCACGCAGCTGGTCACGCAGCGTCTCTATCGCCGTCATATACTGCGGCTGGGGGTTGATTGCGTTGAGCAATATAAGGAAGTTCCCGCCTTGAATACGATCCATGTTATACAAACTCTGTTTGTATGTCATGATGGTACCGTCTTCACCGATGAACTGATCCGCAAACTGCTGTGCGTGGTTCAGGTAGATCGTGTCGCCCGTGGCGGTGTATAACTCCACAAAAGCGCGCGCCATAAGGGTAGGCGTGTATTCCCATTTGGGTTTGGCCGCACCGTCACACGTCCATAACTGCGGGTTATGTGCCATCTCGCTGCGGGCAATCTCTTCTGCCTGCTGTAGATACGTATTTTGGCTGCAAGCTGTCAGTAAGACCAAACCCGTCAGTAGTATGTTTCGAATAAGTTGCATAGTCGTTTATTGTATCTCTTGACCGAAGATCGTATATGTCTTACCGTTTTTCTCGATGATGATCTGGCCGTTACGCAGCACTTTGCGGCCAGTAGCGGAAGACGGACAACTGACTTCTTCGTTATCCCAGCTTGCCGGCTGGATTCCTTCACCCAATTGGCTGTACAACCATTGGATACGCCAATCGTAGCGACGGAGAAAGTCATTCAACTTAGCCGACATATTACTGTTGTCATTATATCCCGTGGTGTTTCTCCATGCTTGAGCATCGTTCTTGGCTGCTTGAGTGATGGAACCTGCTATATTGGAAATACGGTTCCGTACATCATCTTTCTGCGTATGGTAATAGATCCACCATTGTTCTTTAACCGCCTGCTGGAACTCCGGCCACGTGGCTAACTGACCAATCCAGTACTGGTCCCATGTGGGGTTGATATATATCCATGTTTCCTGTTGCCGGTCGTACGCATTTCCGAAATCCCATACAGGCCCGAATTTCCATTTGTCGGCTACACCCAGACTATCGCGGTCTTTGTAGAGGAAGCAACTACCGTGATAACTCTCGCAGTCCTCCATGATCTCCTGTACCAGATAGTACCGCGCAGCTTCATCGATATCCAGTATTTGCTTCAACCGAGCGGATGAGGAGCCGTACAGTGCATTATTAATACCGTTGAGTTGGTTCTCCAGATACGCGCGTTGCGCACCGGAGAGCACTTCGGGTTCGCGGAGCGAGATCATTACGTGCTGCCCGTTGCCTTCATCGATCTCAATATTATTCTCCGTTCGGTAATTGTCAATCTCTACCAGCCAACCGCCGGTGATACTATCGGCATGAGTCTCGTTGTCCGCTTGCTCTTTGATCCTCACGCGGTTGGATGCAATGCGTACGTGCTCGGTGAGGAAATAAAGTCCCATGTATCGGCCGTTCAGCACCAGTTCCACGGGTCTCATGCGCGGCGTCCATCGTAATCCGACCGCTTCGCTGACAGCCAAGCCAGCGGGCATCTTAAGGAATCCGAGATAATCGTCGGTGTTCGCCATCAGACACCAATGCCGGTTATTAGGCATGCCCAACACTTTTTGTTTGGCATCGAATTTGATTTTATAGGGTTTCTTGTCAAACCCTCTCCAGGTCCAGTTACCCCGTCCTTTGATGGTGCCCGGGATAGGCGCTTGAGAAGAACCTAACGAGCGATAATCAGCCAACACGGAGTCGATATAGAGGGTCATCGGTATCTGGGTCTCGGTGTCGGTGATGGCTTGTTTGTTCTGCGTGGTAATATATACTACGGGCAGAGTGCCGGAGATGCTGTTGGTGCCGGATCCTTGTGACGCCTGCCAAACCGTCAGACTCATCCAGTTGCCTTGTGCCCAGTTGTCGCTTGACTGCGGCACGAAGATATCCCCTGCCTTCATCTGTGCATCCGAGGTGGCGGTACGGTTGAGTGAGAGCTGATGACTTATGCTGTCCTTGAATGTATTGAAGTCCTGTGTGTACAGTCCTTCACGTATATTACCGCCGACAAATGTGAACCGGTACATATCCGTGACGGTCTGCGGAATCTCCACCCGCCATTTGTTACCGTCCTTGGTCATCGCCAGAGCGTAGGTCTCGCTACGCTGGTCGCTGCCGTAGACAAACCGCACGGCGTTATATCCGGTCAGGCTGTTGTCGAAATAGAGTGTACCTTTCGGAATAGTGAGTGCAAACAGACTGATGGCTGACAGCTGGATGCTGAGCGCTAAAAGAAATCGTTTCATAACTTACATGTTGGCGTTATAATATTGTGGTTGTCCGGTTACTTCTTCCCCGAGCCATTCTGGGCGTTCGAAAACCTCATGCTCGTCATCCAACTCAAGCTCCGCCAGCACGCGTCCCTCCAGACGGCCATGAAAAACATCCACTTCCCATTTTCGTTCGCCATCAATAGGGATGATATATCGAGTTTTGGAGATAGTACCCGGCAGACAGATCTGCATCATCTCGCGCGCGTCGGGAAGCGCAATCTCACGTTCCCATTCGAATTTGGCCAGTCCCTCACGCAGCAGAGAGGACTTGATGGTAAGGAACGCCTGGTTGTCGCGTATGCGCACGCGAATAGTTTTGCCGGGTTCTTTGCATAAATAACCCTGCAAAATCTCATGTTGCTCGGTCGCTTGTGCCATAAAGGCATCGGAGGTAACCAAAAACTTACGCTCTATTTCCGTGTTGTTCATACCTATCAATATCCACAATCGGGCGCAAAATTACAAAAAAAAATCCGAATGTGCAAATAAAACTCGTTTTTATTTGTAATTGGAATAATTTTATTTGTGTATGTCAAAAAAAATATGTACCTTTGTGCCCGAAAACCGAAGATACAGTAAAATTTTTATATCATGACTACCAAACAATCCAAGAGTAACATTCTACCTATTATGGTGATGTTTATGCTGTTTTTCATGATTGCCTTCGTGACCAATTTTGCCGGTTCGATGGGCGTTATTGTGAAGAACCAGTTTAATGCCAGCAATGCCTTGTCTCAGCTGGGTACGTTTGCTAACTTTATTGCCTATGCGTGTATGGGTATTCCGGCCGGAATCATCCTCAAGCGCAAGGGATATAAATTCACCTCATTAGCTGCCGTTACGGTCGGTCTGATCGGTGTAGCTATCCAGTGGCTGTCCGGTTATGTAGAGTCGTTTGGCGTGTATGTACTGGGTGCGTTCATTTCCGGTTTCTCAATGTGTATGCTCAATATTGTGGTAAACCCGATGTTGAACACCCTCGGCGGTGGCGGCAACAAGGGCAATCAGTTGATTCAGTTTGGCGGTTCGTGCAACTCGATTGGTGGAACGTTGGCTCCGATTTTGTTAGGATACCTGATTGGCAGCAATGTAGAGACGGCTTCGGTAGCGGACGCAGCACCGGCCATGATGATAGCGATGGGTATATTCCTGTTGGCCTTCATCGTGATTTTCTTCACCAATATTCCGGAACCGCATATGGAAACGGCTGAAGAGAAAGCGGCTCGTCTCAGTGGCGGCAAGAAGAAGGATGCTCATTCTCCGCTATCCTTCCGTCATTTTGTGTTGGGTGCGATCGCCATCTTCTTCTACGTGGGTGTGGAAGTCGGGATTCCGAATATGGCCAATTTGTATATGTCCAACAATCCCGCTGTGGGCGCTACTATCGCCGGAACGATTGTCGGTTTCTATTGGTTGATGATGCTCTGCGGTCGTCTGATAGGCGGTTCTATCGGCAATAAGGTGTCGTCTAAAGTCATGCTGACTATCGTTTCTTCGCTGGGAATAGCGCTGCTGTTGGGCGTTATGTTCATTCCGGAGGCAGCGGCTATCACATTCCGCGGTGTACAGTTGCCGGTTAGCATGGTACTGATGGTGTTGAGTGGTATGTGCACGTCTGTCATGTGGGGTGCTATCTTCAACTTGGCCGCTGAAGGTCTGGGCAAGTACACGCCTGCCGCTTCGGGTATCTTTATGGCTATGGTTTGCGGTGGTGGTATCATTCCGTTCCTGCAAGGTCTCGTAGCGGATTCGATCGGCTATATCGGCAGTTATGTAGTGACTATAGCTGCACTGGTATACATACTCTACTACGCTTTGTGGGGTAGTAAGAATGTGAATACGGACATCAAAGTAGATTGATTGACTTCAAAAAAAAAGCGGCCCGAGGGTCGCTTTTCTTTTTATTCCATATTATCTTCCATCGAGTCTCCGACGATCTTGCGGTAGAGCTCTTTCGGATCGGTGGCTTTGCGGATGATCTCGTGCAGGTCTTCGATCTTCACGCGGTCCTGTGCCATCGTGTCGCGGTAACGAACGGTTACGCAACCGTCTTTTTCGGTGTCGTGATCCACGGTGATACAGAAGGGTGTACCGACTGCATCCTGACGGCGATAACGTTTACCGATGGAGTCTTTCTCGTCGTACGCAATCTTGAAGTCGAACTTGAGTTCGTTCATGATCTCGCGTGCTTTCTCGGGCAGTCCGTCTTTCTTAACGAGCGGCATGATACATGCTTTGACCGGAGCGAGAACCGGCGGTAAATGGAGAACCACGCGGGTGTCGCCACCTTCCAAAGCTTGCTCTTCGTAAGCCGAGCACATCACACTGAGGAACATACGATCGACGCCAATAGAGGTCTCGATAACGTACGGGGTGTACGATTGGTTCAGTTCCGGATCGAAGTACTCAATCTTCTTACCACTGTATTTCGCGTGCGAAGAGAGGTCGAAGTTCGTACGGCTGTGGATACCTTCCACTTCCTTGAATCCGAACGGCATCTGGAACTCAATGTCGGTTGCGGCATTCGCGTAGTGTGCCAATTTGTCATGGTCGTGGAAACGATACTTCTCGTCGCCTAAACCAAGGGCTTTGTGCCATTTGAGACGGAATTGTTTCCAGTGCTCGAACCACTTGAGTTCCTCACCCGGACGAACGAAGAACTGCATCTCCATCTGCTCGAACTCACGCATACGGAAGATGAACTGACGGGCTACGATCTCGTTGCGGAAGGCCTTACCGATCTGTGCGATACCGAAAGGAATCTTCATACGACCGGTCTTCTGTACGTTGAGGAAGTTCACGAAGATACCTTGTGCGGTTTCCGGACGAAGGTAGATCTTCATTGCGCCGTCAGCTGTCGAACCCATTTCGGTGGAGAACATGAGGTTGAACTGACGCACGTCGGTCCAGTTACGCGTACCGCTGATGGGGCAAACGATCTCTTCGTCGAGGATGATTTGCTTCAGTTCCTCCAGGTTGTTATCGTTCATTGCCTTGGCGAAACGTGTATGCAGCGCCTCGCGTTTCTCGATATGCTCTTTCACGCGTTCGTTGGTTTGCTTATAGAGCTCCTCGTCGAACGAGTCACCGAAACGCTTGCGAGCTTTCTCAACTTCTTTCGCGATTTTCTCGTCGTACTTAGCGATCTGATCTTCGATCAGCACGTCTGCGCGGTAACGCTTCTTGCTGTCGCGGTTGTCAATCAGCGGATCATTGAACGCATCCACGTGACCGGAAGCTTTCCAAGTCGTCGGGTGCATGAAAATGGCAGCGTCGATGCCGACGATGTTCTCATGCAGCAGCGTCATGGAATCCCACCAGTAACGCTTGATGTTATTCTTCAACTCCACGCCGTTTTGACCGTAGTCATACACAGCGCCCAGACCATCATAGATTTCGCTGCTGGGGAAGACAAATCCGTATTCCTTGCAATGCGCGACAATCTTTTTAAAGGTTTCTTCTTGTGTTTGTTGTGCCATATAGAGCGAATGATTTAGTTGTCTAATTAAAAACGGCTGCAAAGTTACTACAAAAATTGCAAATATGCAAGAGAAATGTAAAAAAAACTATTTTGGCACGATATTTGTCGCACAAATATAGGAAAATAGTATGCTTATGAAACGACTTTTTACATTGATGATAGTAGCGCTTTTGGCGACCGGAATCAGCCACGCTTGTATGCGTAAGTCGATTAGTGTTGATTATCCGATCACCGTTATCGTGATGGATACCACGCAGGCCTTATTGCCGGACGTGCAGGTGAGTGTGGGGGATAGCATTTATCGTACTTCATACGACGGTCGTGTTGTGCTGCAACCTGCGCAATTGAACGGGGTGAAGAAGATAGTGGTCAGCAAAGACGGCTATCAGTCTTGTTCCGTTCGTCCGGACGGAGAGCTGGCTGTGGTCAAGTTGACACCTAAACGCGTGAAGAAGTCCGGTGGTGAATATGGCGGCCCGGTATTATCTATGCGCGGTACTAGAACCGGAGTGTTCTACCGTGAAGCAGCGGTTTCTGCGGATGCCGTGTATGCGGAGGAGGAGATTGTAACGGCAGCTTATTCCAAATCGCTGTCTGTGCCTGCGGCTAATTCGGTGTCAGCTGGACAACTGACTGCCGGCGAGGTGAATGATTTTGCCAAGTGGCTCTTATGGCCGAGTGTGCTGGATCAGACGCATGCTGATTTCATTCAAGATTGGCGCATAGAACCTCGCCAGCGTTATACTGTGCAGGTGATGAACAAAGACGGATTTCCGGTTGCCAATTATCCCGTTTCCCTGACGGATGGTAACAATACACTTTTTCAAGCGGTTACGGATAATACCGGCAAGGCCGAATTGTGGGGCAATCTGATCACGACGCAAGAAAGAACGATGGTGCGCGAGCCGGAAAAGACCATCATCATTGATGAGCCGTGTGATGTGTCGGATGATGTGGATGTGCTATTTGTGTTCGATGCCACCGGTTCGATGGGAGATGAGTTGCACTATCTGCAGGCGGAGATGAAGGATGTGATTGCTCGTGCGGAAGAGGCAACAGGTGGCCTGTCTATTCGTACCGGAGCGGTTGTCTATCGTGATCACGGAGACGAGTACCTCACGCGTATCTCGCGTCTGACGGATGACATCAAGACGACGCAGGCTTTCATTGACAAGCAGCAGGCGAATGGCGGTGGCGATTATCCGGAGGCTGTGCCTGAAGCGCTGATGGCGGCGCTGAATAGTGCAGGGTGGGATGCTAACGCACGTGCGCGCATTGCATTCCTTATTTTAGACGCGCCTTGCCATAACGATTCCGCCTCGGTGGCTTTGTTGCACGAGCAGATACTGAATGCCGCTGCGCTTGGTGTTCGCGTTGTGCCGGTTGTGTGTAGCGGGCTGGATAAGAGCGGTGAGTTATTGATGCGCTCCATCGCGTTGGTTACGAACGGCACGTCGTTCTTCCTTACCGACGATTCCGGAATCGGTAATCCGCATCTCCAACCGACTACGGACAGTCTCAAGGTAGAGCATCTGAATGATATGATGGTGCGCACTATTGTTGAGTTCAGCACGATGCCGCTGTGTACTGATTCCACAGCCAAGATATCAGAAGACGACAAAGTGGATGGGCAGTTCGTGCCTAACCCCTTTGACGCAAAGGATTTGGAGGCGAATCCGTCTATCCCGCATGGAAACGGTAAGCATTACCTGGTGGATGTGTCCGGCAAACTGATTGCCATCATGGAAGGTGATGTTGATGATGTGCAATCGCATGTCAGTCGCTACGATTTGCCTGCCGGAGTCTATTTCCTCAAGACCTATGTGGATGGCCGCTGGTTCACCCGCAAGATACTGATTCGATAAATGTAAGCAATTAAGATGAAACGATTCAATCTTATACTTCTCTTGGCGCTGTGCTCCTGTCTCTCGGTTCTGGCCGAGGTGATGGATAGCACGGTGCTTTATCCGTCTGTTGATCAGTTCGGTCAACCGATTACTCTCTCCGGCAAGTTGTCTGTGCCGCGCGATCGCACGCCTAAGGGCATTCTATTGATGCCGCACTATACGGTTACGTCCAACAAAGAAGTACCGTCGTCTACTGTCACGTTAGAGGAAAAGCTCTTCCGTGACGAGTATGTTATTATTATGCCGGATTATCTGGGTTACGGAGTGACGTCCGACCGTGTTCATCCGTATTTGGATGGCGAGTTGGCGGCGCGGAACAGTGTAGATCTGCTGCTGGCGATGCAGCCGGTGTTGGATAGTATGCAACTCGGTCTTCCGACGGACAGCATTTATATCATTGGAGCTTCGCAGGGCGGTGCAACGGCATTGTGGATTCTCAAACTGCTCGAAGAGCAGTACGCGGAGCAGATCCATGTGATTCGATGCTTTGCGGCGAGCGGTCCCTACGATGTTGCCACTACGTATGATGATGCCATGAAGCGGAATAAGACCGGCCTTCCGGCTACGATTGCGATGCTGGTCGTAGGTACCAGCGAGGCGTATAATCTGCAGCTGGACAATGATTATTTCTTCACTCCGGCCATGAAACGCTGTTTCAATAAGTGGATAGCGGGTAAGCGGGTTAAGACGGTGCCTATTTTCTTCCGTATGCCGAATCATCGCGTCAGCCATTGGATGAAGCCGCAGGCTATGGATAGAACGCAACCGCAGACGCAGCTTTTATATGACGGATTGCTGCGTTCCAGCCTTGTGCATTACTCCATTACCGGCGATACAACGGATACGATTGTACCGGACTGGACGCCGCAAGCACCGCTGTACATACTTCATTCGACCAGCGATGAGATTGTCACATTCCGTTGTGCCGAGCATTTACAGCGCTGTTATGCAGACGCTCCGAATATCACGTGGGATTTCGGTAAGTATGGAGGTCACCTTACCTCAATCACCCTTTTCTTTGCACGGGTATATAACCTGTTAAACGAGTAAAAAACAGACCCTTTAAATATATGAAAGTAGCAATTTTAGGTTATGGCAACATAGGCCGAGCCGCAGAACAAGCAATCATCGCCGCTCCGGATATGGAGTTAGCAGGTATCTTCCACCATAATGACCGGAGAGTCTCCGGAGACGAACAAGCCATGCGGGACAATCCTATCGATGCAGACGTCGTTCTTTTGTGTACTCCGACGCGTGAGGTGCAGAAATTCGCCACCGTGTTGGCTGCGCGAGGTATTTGCACCGTGGACAGTTTTGATATCCATGGACAGATTTGGAATCTACGCAACGCGTTAGATGCGGTGTGTGAGACGAACCGGAGTGTGAGTATCATCTCGGCCGGTTGGGATCCGGGAACGGATAGTATGGTGCGTGCTTTGTTAAAGGCAATGGCGCCGAAGGGATTGACGTATACTAATTTCGGTCCTGGTCGTTCGATGGGTCACACGGTTGCCGCCAAGGCTATACCGGGTGTGAAGAACGCGCTGTCGATGACTATTCCGTTGGGAACCGGTATCCATCGCCGTATGGTGTATGTCGAGTTGGAAGACGGAGCAGATTTCAAGACGGTAGAGGCTGCGCTGTTGGCGGACGATTATTTCGCACACGACGAGACACATGTGATCGCAGTCGATAGCGTCGATGCTCTCAATAATGTGGCGCACGGCGTGAACCTGGTGCGCAACGGTGTGTCGGGAGATACGCACAACCAGCGTTTTGAATTTAACATGACCATCAACAATCCTGCTTTGACCGGTCAGGTGATGGTTAGTTGTGCGCGCGCAGCCATGCGTATGAAGCAGCGTGGTGAGTACGGTGCCAAGACGATGATTGAACTACGCCCGATAGACTTGCTGCCAGGCGAAAAAGAGAACATAATAAAGGAAATCGTCTAAAATCACGGAATATATATACGTAGTATATATATAGGGTGTGGTGGGATGCGAGAATGCCTCGAGGTAATCAGGTTTCTCTATCGTTCCCGCAATGAGCCGTTCCTATATGCTTGCAAGAGTTGTTCGAGATTGTGTATCTGATCGAGCAACTCTTTTCCTTTATCCGTATCTTTGATGCGCATTCGTTGCCCTGTGAAATCTTGCAGGAGTGTGCGGCTATGGATATCCGATCCGGAGAGGATGGCTTGTTCGCGACTCTCGAACGACTCGTGCTCCACCAGTTGTATGCCGTGGCTGTTGTAGATGAGTGTGTATCCGGCGATGCCCGTCTTCTCCTGATACGGCTTACTGAACCCTCCGTCAATCACAAATCGCTTACCGTTAGCGCGCATAGGCGTTTCGCCTTTGATAGTGCGAACGGGCACGTGACCATTCACAATACGTCCCGTCGCAGGATTGAGACCGAACTCTTTCAATATGTTTTCACATACGTGCTCATCATCTGCCAGCGTGAAATAAGCGCCTTTTTTCTCTTCGTGTGAGGCTTTGTCGGTGAGAAAATAGCGCTCAAACGTTGTCATTTTGTCTTTGTTATAGAGCGGCGAGAACTCTCCTTCCCACAGGTAGAGCATATAATCGAGCGCGTTTTGTTTTGCTTCGCCCGTGCCGTAGTACGCCTGCCGGATGATTTCGTCTGTGCGGTCCATGAGTGCTTTTCCGCTCACCCGTTTGCCGCATACATCCGCTTCGGTGAACGAACCGTCCGCGTTGAGTGGAATGGCGGCGTGGTAGAGTAGGAATCCGTTACGAACCAAATAGAGTGAACCGTGTTCGTACAGCATACGCAGATGCTTTTGCATCTTTTCGGATTTGCGGAACGAGCGAGATAGTTGGTCCATCAGATCCTGCTCCTCCCGGCTGAGTGCGTACGGATTGGAGGGGTCGATAGTAGGCAGGTTGGAGTCCAACAGATCGAGTTGGTCTAGATTGTCGAGCACCGCGCGATGATCCATGTGCCACTCGGGGTGACGGCGAACCGTTTGTCCTTCCAGTTTGAATTGAATGATGGAGATCGCTTTGTGCATCTTAGCCATCAGTTGTGCGGAGCGAGTGAGGCGCGGGTTATTCTCAAAATCCTTGGTCTGCCAGATAGTACACGGATCATTACCGTAGGTCTCCATAGCAAAATTAGCCAGCGGCAGGAGGTTGATTCCGTATCCTTCCTCCAGCGTCTCTATGTTGGCGTATCGGATGCTAACGCGCAGCACGGTGGCAATCAGCGCCTGGTTGCCGGCCATAGCACCCATCCATTCGATATCATGGTTACCCCATTCGACATCATAATCGCGCACGGTGGACAGCACGTCCAGGATCTTGGATGCACCCGGTCCGCGGTCGAAGATGTCACCTACTATATGCAGCGTGTCGATGGTCAGCGAATGAATAAGATAACTGATGACGATGATCAGTTGGTCCGCGCAACCGGTCTCGATGATAGCCTCGATGATGGCATTATAATAGGTCTGCCGGTCGTGCTGCTCCAGATTGGACTCGTGCAGCAATTCTCCGATGATATATGCATAATCAGGCGGCAACAGTTTGTGCACTTTGGACCGGCTGTACTTAATGGTGACAGCACGTGCCACGGTTACCACTTGTTCCAGACGAAGCTTGTACCAATCATGCGTCTTTTCTTCCATCTCCAGCCGCTCGTCCGGATAGTAGATGAGGGCACAAAGCGCACGTTTCTCCTCTTCCGACATCGAATCTCCGTAGACCTCATCCACCTTGCGGCGTACCACACCGGAGGCATTCTTGATCATGTGTATGAACGCGCTCGATTCGCCGTGCAGGTCGGACACGAAGTGCTCTGTGCCTTTGGGTAACGAGAGAATGGCACGGAGGTTAATCAACTCTGTGATAACGGATTGCGAGTTCGGAAACTTATCGCTTAATAACCGTAAATAGCGTTCGTCTGTCATAGTATTTCCTATTTGGTCATTTGTTTTTTAGCCATTGCAGCAGTTCGTTCATGCTATGGAGAATGATGTCGGGGTGTTCAGCTGCCAGTTCTTCATCCGGCAGAATGCCGGTATTGACGGCGATGGTGAACAATCCGGCCGCCTTGGCCGCACGCACGCCTAAAGGTGCGTTCTCCACCACATAACACTCTTCTTTCTTCCATCCGGAGCGTTCCCATGCTTTGAGATACGGTTCGGGGTTGGGTTTGCCGTATTTGACGTCAAACGAAGAGATGATGCCTTTGAACACGTTATCAAAGGTCTTGTTGAGGGCATTAATCAGGTCCCGTTGTCCCGAACCGGTTACCACCCAACACTCGATTCCTTGGTCACGCAGATAATAAAGCACTTTGTCAACGTCTGGAATGATGCCCGGAAAACCGCCTGTCATCTGTGTAAAATGCTCGGTCTTGTCTTTGTAAATAGCGGCAATCAGTTCGGGTGTAGCATCCGTGCCGTACATCTGCTGATGATGCTCCTGAATGACGCCTGTGCTGGTTCGTCCTTCGTTGCGATAACACTCCATAGCCGTGTATGGCAAACCGTGTTTGGTCATTGCCCACGCCCATGATTCCGCATGGTAAGGCATGGAGTTATAGAGCACACCGTCTTGGTCAAAAAAGACTGCTTTGGGCAGTGATCGTTCTTTGCCTGTTAGTGCTCTTTCTCCAAAGATAGAACTGCCGACGCGGACCATGGTGGAACCACATTCGATAGCCATCGGATAGTCTTCGCTCATGCCCATGGATAAAATAGAAAGGGGAACGTTGAAGGTTGAAAGGAGTGCTTTTGCCTCCGTGAAACACCTTCTTATCTCCGTCTCGTCGTCCGTATTCGTTGCCATTGCCATCAGACCTAACACCTGCACATGCGGGAAGGAAGATAACTGATGACTGACGGCAGCTAACTCTTCGGGAGAGAAGCCTGTCTTCGTTTCCTCGCGGGCGACGTGTAACTCCAGCAGTACGTTTTGTACGATGCCTTGTTTGGCGGCCTCGTGCTCAATGGCAGTTAACAGCCGTTCGCTATCCACCGATTGAATCAGATGGGGACGCAACAGCAGCAAGTCCCGCACTTTGTTGGTTTGCAGGTGTCCGATGAAGTGCCAGCGAATATCGTTCGGCAAGAGGTTTTTCTTACGTTGCAGTTCCTGCACACGGCTTTCTCCGAAATGGCGTTCTCCGGCTTCGTAGGCCTCGCGAATGGCTTCTACGGGTTGGAATTTGCTAACGCAGACCAGCGTCACATGCGATGGTATGTGCGTGCGTATCTCACGAATATGTGCTGCTATTTTTGCCATTATTGTACGGCGTGCAGAATATCGACAATTGGTGTTTTAGCAATGGAGAGGAGTTCGCAATCGTAGGAGTTCATAGCCTGCTTGAGTGCAAAGACCGCATCGTCCAGCATATTGGCTTGAACCAATACAGAAACGCTCTTGCGGGTCTCTTTCTCACCATCGATGGTGATCATCTCCACACGGGCTTTGTACCAATAAGCACCGTCTTGATTCGGGAATACCTCAAAGAACTGGCTGCGCTTGCAGGTCTGTACCTCGCAATCACCGAAGATGAACGGTTTGATCTCGTTCATCAGGCAGTTCTCTGCGTCCGCAAAACTAACGGCTCCGTCAATGAGGTATATCTCTTTAACCTTGCCGGGATTATCTTCGCCTGTCTGGCGCTCGTAATTAACTTTAATCTCGTGAAAAATCATATTATGTCAGTATTCAATAATCATTCAAAAATAAGGTCTGCTACATTGGTCGCATCGAGTGTGCCTTGCGGCATAGGACGCAGTGTGCCGCTCCACAGGAGCAGCGGAGAAGCCGGATTGTCCTCGATGACTGAATCAAGGATGTTCTGTTCGTCTATCATCAGTAACCACCCGGGTTGTAGCATAAACACGACGTCTCCCGAGTGCCGTTTGCACATGCTTCGGCTGAGCATGGGGTACTGTAGTGCCTCATAACCGGGCATGGCAATCTGTACGCCTTCAAACTCCATCAGGAAATTAGCCACTTGGCGTTGTATGGTCTCCAGGTTGAGTCGTTTCTGCTCAATGAGCGTGCGGTTCAGGTAGATGGATTGTCCGAAACCGCCGTCCACCCATCGTTCGTGTCCGTAGAGCGCCATCAGATATGTTCCTGTCAGTGCAGCAGCCCGGTCCACACTGAAATATCTGGCGGGCATATGAATCGATTCCAGTGCCTGCAGATCGGTACCTGCAACAGGACGGCCTACGACCATCAGTTGGTAGTTGCTGTGCCCGATGCGGCGGTCGAGTTGCTCCATGAGAAAGCCGAGATCTTGATTAAGCCGGATATAGATATCTTCTTGTTCGGCACTGGCAATGCGATCCGAATTGGCTTTCGGGCTGAGTGTGTTGAGTTGGATCATCAGCAGGTCCGGTTCGTTGTCGGTACCTAATTTCTCTTTCTGCTGTATGTCCAGCGCCAGTTCGATGACCAGCGTGTTGGCTTCCGGTGCATGCGAAAGCACGTCCGCAACGGCATATGAAAAACCTTTCTTGCGTTCCTGTTGGGTCGGGCAAATATACATGGGTACATCCATGCGCGGAGTCCAGGTGTGGGCTGCTAATTCCGCAATACGGTTGTTTCTGTTCTGGTCAAATGCCGCGGCAGGCAGTCCTTCCGGGTACGCTCCTGTTGCCACCCATATGTGATTGTGTATGTCGAGCCAGCAGCAGGCATTGGCTGCGTGTCCCGCCAGTAGAATAGTGGTCTCCGGACGGATACCGATGGCGTAGATCTTGGACTTCGGATACAGTAATCGCATGCGGTCAGTGATGGTCTGTGACAGCAGTGCACGAGCGGACAGTTTGAGCGGTGTACCAATGCCGTTAGCCGTTTCGTCTTCCAACATCGGGTGCTGTTTGCGGTCTCTACGCAGGAAATAATTATCCATCGTATAGCCGTGTCTGTCCGGGGTGGTGCCGGTGACGAGCGTAGCCGTTGTCTCATTGCCGCCGAACACCAGATGAGGGTAGGTGACGGAAGTCTGGAACGCTTCTTCGCTCAACGTGCGTAACCCGCCTTGTTGCCAATAGGGACGTAGCATGGTTAGGTTCTCCGTCGTCAAACCATCGACTACCGCCACCACCGTCAAACGTGGGGTGGCGAAGGACAACGAGGAGAACAGACAGAGAATCAGCGTCGTATAATATAAATGAGTCTTGCGCATAAATGGGTAATAGGTAGGATTAGTAATCGCCATCCGAATCCAACGAGCGGATGACAAGAAAAGAATGTTAAAAAGCCCACGATGAGCAGCAGGAGCAGATAGGGGGTGGCTGCAATAATGTCCACCCATTTACTCCAATGCCGGTGTCTGAGGTCTTGAATGCTCATCGCGAAAATAAACAGGAAGTACAATGCCAGCGCGAAAGGCCAGGATTGATACCACGGCGTCACCGGTTTGCTGAAAGGCGCTACCTTGCTCTCGCTCACAATCGGAGTGCCGTCTGACAGATGTGCCGATTGCATGTATAACATCAGTTCCTCCGGCAGGAACAGCCGCTGTTCGCTGGTCATCGGTTGGTCTGCTTTCGGACCGAAGAGCAGGCTGATACCGGCGTTCTCTAATGACCATTTGCCGGTGTAATGACGGATGAAAGCGCGATATGTTCGACCGGTATAACCGGTATAATCAGAAAGGATAGTATCGCCTATTGCATTGGAAATCAAGTAGTAAGGCCGTGTGGCACAATTGTCAAATACGAAGTTGTACAGATACTTGCGGTTCTGCGGTTCGTAATTGGTAGCCAAGGCCTCCCAGATCTGTTCGCGTTGCTCAGGAGTGAGATTGAGTACTTGTTCGTACACCGGCCGATGGGTCTCGTCGTACTCGTACATGAACCATTTCATGGACGAAGCACCAAGCTCATACCATGTTTCTCCCCGCACAAATTTCCAATAGAACTGCTCGGTGTTGAAATCGAAGATTCCGTAGTTGAATACATAATCGATCTTGTTCGCCGGGTCGCTGACGCGCAGGGCAGTGTGTCCGAAACGCGCGTATAATTCTTCTCCCGGAGCACAGGTGAGCAGGGAGATTCGCATCTGCTCATCTCCGTCATATGCTTTTGCTCCGATAGAAAGAACAAGGCAGAGCGTGAGGATTACTATTCGTGATTTATGCCACATAACAATAGATACAATAAGGCAACGCGGTGCATGCCACACCCAATAACCAGCCGGTCATCACTTGTGCGGGCGTGTGTGCGTTCAAGCGCAGGCGCGCGTACATTACTAATAATATAACCCCTATCCACAAGCATAATGTGCCGATGGTAGGAACCGCTCCGATGCCGAGACAATAGGTGATCAGGCCTCCGAAGAGTCCGCCCATGCCCGTCATGTGTGCGCTTATTTTCCAGAACAGATTGATGATCATCACCAGTATGATAGCCACGGTGGCTCCGATGGTCACGTATGACAGGAACGTCGGCACATTCAATTTAGATATCATCGTATAGCACCATACGCTAAAGCAGAAGATGGAGTACAGAAAGGGAACCGTTCGTTCTTGCGCTTTCTCAATCTGTATATCCGACACCGCGCCGCGGAAGATACGAATCCAGATGGCTGTGATCGGAATCACGGCGGTGATGAAGAACGTACTCATTACCGCCACTACCATCCATACGATCGGCAGTTCGCGCACCACCGTGTGGTACGAGTAGCAGAACAGTGCCACGCCGTAGGTAGGAATAAAAAGCGGGTAGAAAACAACGCTTAGTATTTTGGCGATGATGTCTAATGTCTTGTTCATACCGATTTGCGTAAGCGTGCCACAGGAATATTGAGCAAGTCGCGGTATTTGGCGATGGTACGGCGCGCAATAGGATAGCCGTGTTGGCTTAACGCATCCACCAATTGCTCGTCCGTTAACGGGTTCTGTTTGTCTTCGGCTTCAATCAGTTCTTGCAGGATCTTCTTGATCTCACGCGTGGAAATCTCATCTCCGTCTGCGTTGGTCATGGACTCGGAGAAGAAGTATTTGAGCGGATAAATACCATGCCGTGTCTGTACGTACTTGCTGTTGCTCACGCGGGAGATAGTTGATACGTCGTAGCCGGTTAAGTCCGCTATGTTCTGCAGCACCATCGGTTTGAGACTGGTCTCTTCTCCGTCCAGGAAGAAATCGTATTGCATCCGGAGAATGGCCGTCATGGTCTTCATCAGCGTTTCGTTTCGCTGCTTGATGGCCTCAATGAAGATACCGGCTTCGTTGATCTTCTGTTTGATGAAGTTCTTCGCCTGGCGTGTCTCTTGCGTACGGGGCATACGGTCATACTCCTCCAGCATGCGGTTGTACTCCTTGCTAACATGCAGTTCCGGTACATCACCGGTGTTCAGCACAACGAACAATTCGTTATCGCGTTCCTCGATGGTGAAATCCGGTATAATAGTCTCCCGTTGCGTGTCGTACACCGATCCGGTGAATGCGTTGGCCGGTTTCTGATTGAGACGCATGATCTCCTGTACCGCGTCCTGGAATTGCTCATCGGTGCATTTGAGTAGTCGTTTGACTTGATCGAAATGATGCTTGGAGAAATGGTCGAAATACTTCGACAAAATACTGATAGCCAGTTGAATAGACTGCGAGTCCGGTTCCTCCTCCAGTTTGACTTCCAGTTG
Source organism: Paludibacteraceae bacterium (assembly GCA_017401985.1). Taxonomy (GTDB): domain Bacteria; phylum Bacteroidota; class Bacteroidia; order Bacteroidales; family Paludibacteraceae; genus Colicola. Next base: position 19,717 of record JAFPNK010000025.1, read on the forward strand.
CTTGATGAGGCACTCTTGCAGGTTGGCGCTGGCGATGCCGGGAGGATCAAACTCCTTGATCTGCCGTACGATCTCTGCCATCTCCTCATCGGTGACGGTGATCTGCTCCTGGAACATGATATCATCCACCAGTTGCTCGGTGGTGCGGCGCAGATAGCCGTCGTCGTCGATGTTACCGAGTACCCATTTGGCAATGTGTCGCTGCGGTTTGGTCATCTTGGTCAGATAGATCTGCGACTTCAGTTCCTCAATCAGACTGCTGCCGCCGATGATAGGCACTTCGCGTCGGTCTTCATCCGCGGGATTATACTGCTGGTGCAGCATATAACTCGGTGTCTCATCGTCGGATATATACTGCTCGTAATTGAAGTCTTCGTTTTGCAGCGGGTCTCGCTGACGTCCGTCATCATAGCCGTCATCCGGCATGTAGTTGTCGTCGAACTCATCGTAGGTGTCGCCGTACTCGTTGGTAGCCGCGTCGTCGCGTCCTTCCTCCAACGCGGGGTTCATTTGCAACTCCTCGTTGATCCGTTGGTTCAATTCGACAGACGGCAATTCGAGCATTCGAATCACCTGAATCTGCGCAGGCGTTAGTTTGGTCGTCTGCGTGATTGTTTGTTGAAGACCCGCTTTTTGCATATCCGGTTAGATTAACTCAAGTACACTCGAGGTGATATAACGTAACTGTTCCTCGTCCAGTTCGGTGTGCATAGGAAGCGACAAGACGCATGCAGCCAGTCTCTCGGCCACCGGAAAATCGCCGTCCTTGTATCGTGGATCGAGGTATGCTTTCTGTTGATGCAGCGGCACCGGATAATAGATCATAGCCGGTATACCGCGTTCGGCCAGTCCTTCGCGCAGCTGGTCGCGGTTCGCACCCACGACGCGCAGGGTGTATTGATGGAACACATGCGTGGAGTGCTCCTGTCGTCCCGGAATCAGCAGTTTGCTGTTACCTGCGAACGCTTGGTCGTAGTAGGCCGCCGCTTTCTGACGGGCTGCGATGTACTCGTCCAAATGGGGTAGTTTGGCATCCAGCACAGCGGCTTGGATACTATCCAGACGGCTGTTGACACCGATCAGGTCATGGTGATAACGAACGACCATTCCGTGGTTCGCAATAGCCCGCATACGTGCTGCCAGTTCGTCATCGTTGGTGAAGATAGCACCGCCGTCTCCGTAGCAACCTAAGTTCTTGGACGGGAAGAAGGATGTGCAACCTATATGTCCGATGGTTCCTGCCTGTTTGGTCTGTCCGTTGGCGAAGGTGTACTTGGCGCCTATAGCCTGACACGCGTCTTCGACCACATAGAGATGGTGCTCGTTAGCCAGAGCCATCAAGGCCTCCATGTTCGCGCATTGACCGAACAGATGAACGGGTACGATAGCTTTGGTCTTAGGCGTGATAGCGCGACGAACGGCTTCAACATCCATGTTCATCGTGTTCCAGTCCACATCCACCACAACCGGCGTCAGACCTAACAATGCAACCACTTCGGCCGTGGCAATGAACGTAAACGTCGGGGTGATCACTTCGTCACCCGGCTTCAGTCCTAAACCCATCAGCGCTATTTGTAACGCATCGGTACCGTTACCGACGTTGATCACATGCTTGGCGCCGGTATATTGCTCCAGATGAGCCTGAAAATCAGCAACTTTCTGTCCCTTGACAAAGGCTGCGCTGTCGATTACTTCTTGAATGCCTGCATTGATATCCTGTTTGATACGCGCGTACTGCGACTGCAGGTCAACCATTTGAATCTTTTTCATTGCTTATTGTTCTAACATAAACTCCACCACAGCCGGGTATGCCCAAGCGGATGTGATGTACGAATCGGAATAATGAATATCTACATCCAAGGTCTCCGTACGTAGCGGAGAGTAGGTACAAGTGGCCGTTATATCGCTCGCTTGCACTTCATTAAAATGCCGCATGGCCACGCGTACGTTCACCTCCACTTCGTTGGGGAAGATACGGATCTTATATCCCTCCGGCACACCGATGGCGCGAATGGGCAGGATAAACTTCTTCTCCGTAAACCGCTCGGTGATGACCGTTATATCCACGCTGTCTCTGTCTGCACGCACGGCAGCCGGCAGTGCCAGCGCGACACGCATGGAGGTAGTGTCCACCAGGTCGGTCAGCTCCGTGAGTTCGGTATAGACGGTGTCTATCTTGTTCAGCACGCGGTCCTGACCGTACAGTTTGATTCGCGAATGGCTGAGTTGAACGTCTCCCACCTGCTGGTACTCGTTAGCCGGCGTCACTGCACCGTCAAAAACGACGACCACAGTCTTCTCCTGTTCCGTGAAATAGGTACAAGTGATGTCTTCCGGTTGGGTGGCAATCAGACTACTCGTTCCCTGCAGAATATCGCTGATGCTTCGTCTCAAGGCATCTGACGGCACATGGATCGTCCCTTTGTCGCCGTGGATATACGTACGCAGATCAATGGTGAGATGCAAGGGCTCACGATGGTATGCGTTCAGTCGCGAACCGGCATCGCGCACCTCGATCATCACCTTGTCCGGCAGTCCTTCTTCTCCCAAACCGATAGATCCCGGCTTGCCTGTGTACTGGATATACACCGGCACGTAGGTATTACGCACCGAGTGCATGGCATGACCGTACCAGATGAGTGCAGCCAGTAGCAGGAACAGCAGGAACGTCAGTACGTCCGACCAGACTATGCGGCGGGAAAACGGTTTCATTCGTTGGATTATTTCTTCTCGTTAGCAGCTTGGTTAGCATCCGCAGCATCCAGGAAGACGCTGTCTTTGCTCACTTTGATGGTCACATCTTTCGCAATCGTGACGATGAGAGTGGTCTCTTGCACCTCTTTGATCTCGCCGTAGATACCACCTGCGGTAACCACTTTGTCACCTTTCTTCATGGCATCACGCTGTTTCTGCAATTCTTTCTGTTTCTTCGTCTGAGGACGAATCATGAAGAAATAGAAAACAACCATGATTAGGATCATCATGATCCAGAACGACCACTGTGATTGACCACCTTCAGCACCTTCTGCAGCTGCTGTACCATTCATTAACAATAAAATGTAATTAAGCATAATTATTTGATTTTTAAATTGTTATCCCTATAACCTTTCACTTCAGCGTATATCCTTTGATGAACGAGCCTTCGTGGGTCAGGTCGCGCAGTATCTCGGTCAGAATGCCGTTGATGAACATATAGCTCTTGTCTCCGGAATACTCCTTGGCTAACTCGATGTACTCGTTGAGCGAGATGGTGAGCGGTATCTGCTCAAACTCCAGGATCTCCGCCAGCGCCACCTCCAAAATGATGCGGTCCATGTAGGCAATACGGTCGGCATCCCAGCCCTTGAGGTGCGAGTTCACCAACTGCTCGTACCGCTCGTGTCCGGCGATGGCTTTGTCCAGCAGATCGACTGCAAAACGCAGTTCGTCCTCATTGTCAAACATCTCTAATAGCGGTGTTTCGGGCGTGCTGTCTTCTTTGAACCGCTTGACGGTCTTGATGACATAACTGATGATCACATCCGCATCCACCGTCCAGTTGGATTTGTCGAGCACCACTTCCATCTCCTCCAGCGCGTCATAGAACTGCTCGTTCTCCGGCAGCAGGTGTTGATATATCTGGCGCCAGAGACGTTTGTCATCCTCGTACGTGCAGGTCTCTGCCTCCATGTATTGCTTGTAGAATTCGCTCTCCACGAGCTGGCGATAGACACTGCTGACAGCGGCAGCACCACTGTCCCAAGCCAAATGCTGCTCGGCAATGCGCGCGCGTAAAGCACGGTTATCAAACAACTGCTGCGCCAAACGGTTCTGCACAAAGCGACGGTTGGGTTGCCATTTCGAGTGCGTAGCGCGCGCACGAGTGATCTGATCCTCCATCTGCGTCTGCGCGTAGGCAGTCAGTTCGTTGGCAAAATCCAACAAGATGAAATATAAATCGTAGGTGTCAGCAAAACTCTTGCGTAACTCGCTGCGAACGGATGTTGCCGTTTTGTCTTGATCCTTGTAGAAAGCGAACAGTGTTTGCACAACACGTGTTCGAACCATAGTTCTATTTATCATATATTAAAAATTTGCGCAAAGTTACAAAAAAATTTGCATATGTGCAAGAAAAGTTGTAATTTTGCAGCGAATTTTGGAAATTCTCTTAAAAATATCGGAAAAAATGGAAAATCAAGAGAGACGCGAACAGGAGATTGTTTACAGCCGTTCAGTGAAAGCAGGAAAGCGTATTTATTACTTAGATGTACGTAAGGCGCGTAACGAGGATTTGTATCTGTGTATTACAGAGAGCAAGCGTCGTCAGGCCGAAGGTGATGAAGTTCCTACTTTTGAGAAGCACAAGGTATTCCTGTACAAAGAAGATTTTGCTCACTTTACAGAAGGTTTACAGGACGTCATTGCTTACGTACAAAGCCAAATGGGAGACATTGAGGAGCGCCAGGAATGGACTCCGGAAAAAGAGGAAGCGTCTGCCGCTCAAGCAGAGGACGCAGCCGGCGATGAGACTCCTAAGAAAAAAGGTCTTTTCGGAATCTTCAAGAAAAACTAAACGAGACGTAGAGACGAGTGATTACAGCAGGGCATCGATGATGCCTTCTGCTGTCTCGGCTTTACTGAGCAATGGTAATTCGATAGAATGGCCATTGGCACGGAAGATGGTTACGCGATTGGTATCCACTCCGAATCCCGCGCCTGAGTCGCGGAGGGAGTTAAGCACGATAGCGTCCATTTGTTTGCGCTCCATTTTGCGGAGCGCATTTGTTTTCTCATGCTGGGTCTCGAGCGCAAAACCGATGAGTGTTTGTCTGTTCTGTTTCCGCTCTCCCAGCGCTTTGGCTATATCGGGCGTAGTAGCCAGTTGCAGCGTCAGTTCGGTCTGACCGTCCTGTTTCTTGATTTTCTCATTCGCTTCGTTGACCGGTGCAAAATCTGCGACTGCGGCGCATAAGATGGCCGTATCCGTTGTCGGCCATGCAGTCAGACAGGCTTCGTACATAGCCTGTGCGCTGAGCGCATCGATGCGTCGGATAGTGCCGAAGGGATTGATGACCGGTGCGGAGACAGCTCCGCAGACCAGGGTCACCTCTGCGCCTCGTCGTGCACAAGCATGCGCCAGCGCTACGCCCATCTTTCCGGTGGAGTAGTTACTGATGAAGCGAACGGGATCGATCTTCTCTTGCGTACCTCCGGCGGTGATGAGCACGTGTCGGCCTTTCATCGTGTCGGGTGTCAGTACGTGCTCCAGTGCTTCTTGCAGCACTTCTATCTCCGGCATACGCCCTTTGCCGCATGTGCCGCATGCCAATGGCCCTTCTTCCGGTTCCAGCACACGCACGTTTTTCCAGGCGCGCAAGGTCTCGATGGCGTGTTGCACGGCGGGGTTCTCCCACATCTTGTCGTTCATAGCCGGCGCTACCACAATCGGCTTGCGTGCGGCGCAGGAACAGATCGTGGTGGTCAGAGCGTCATCGGCAATGCCCGAGGCCGTCTTGCATAGCACGTTCGCCGTGGCGGGCGCTACAATCATCGCGTCACACCATTCGGGTAAGGAGATATGCTCGGTGGAGTGCTCGTTGATGGCGGCAAACACATCCGAATACACCCTGCTTCCCGAAACGGTTTGCAGGGTGAGTTCAGTGACAAATTCCAGCGCGTGCTTCGTGGTCGTTACCCTCACTTCCGCTCCCGCTTTGACGAGCGAACGGATGAGTTCGGGTATCTTGTACGCCGCGATACCTCCGCTGATGCCTACTAATATGTGTCTGCCTTTTAACGACATTGTCCGCCTCCGGATGCGATCCGGTTACTTCAACGCCTCATCGCGGTTACCGGTACGGTAAACGAGTTCACCGTCGATGAACTCCTGGGTAGCCATCAGGGTCGGCTTCGGCAGACGCTCGTATTGACGGCTGATCTCAATTTGCTCTTTGTTCTCAAAGGTCTCCTCGAGGTTGTCTTGAGGAATAGAGAAATCTTGCAGTTTGGCGTCCAACTCACGTTTGATGCCCGTGCTAATCTGATTGGCACGTTTAGCAATAATAGCCACGGTCTCGTACACGTTCCCAACCGGTTCTGTCAATTGGTTGATGTCACGGGTTACCGTGTTCTTCGGTGCTTTTGAATTCTTGTAATCCATATCTATCTTTAATCTTTTGTTATTTTCTTAATCTGAACAAGCATTTTCTCCGCTTCTTTGCGGTGCTTGGAGTTCGGGTATTCCGTTATGAAATTGTAGTACTCGTCCTGTGCGTCTCGTGCACGCTCCATCTTTCGTTCTTCGAACGAGTTGATCATCTGCTGGTATTTGGACTGGAAAATAAGCCAGTTAAACTCCTCCTGATATGCGTTGCTCGGGTAGTTCTTCAGCGCATTCTTGCACACGATCTCGCAACTGAGGTAATTGTTGCCCAGATAGCTGCCGAGATTGTAATACAGCCGTGCGCTATAGAGCTCTTTGAGCGCCAGTTTTTCATACAGTTCGCCCATCTCTTGGTAGGCCTGCTCGGCGTACGGACTCTCCGGGAACATCTCCACAAAGACGGTATAGGCCTCAATGGCCTTCATCGTGATGTCCTGATCCAAACGGGGGTCGGGTGAATCCAGATACTGGCAGTGACCCACTTGGAAATACGCTTCGGTGGCGTATTTACCCTTTGGGTAATTGCGCACATAGGCCATGTAGTAATCCGTGGCGGACTCATACGCTTTCTGACCCATGTAACAGCGCGCCAGATAGGCCAGAATATCTTCGGACCGCTCGGTGCCTTTGTAGTAGGCCGTTACATCGTCCAGCAGCGTTTGCGCTTTGACGTATTGCTTGTCATTGAAATACTGCAACGCCGCCTGGTATTTCTCCTCCGGGTCGCGTGATTTCAACAAACGCTGGTACTCTCCACAACTTGTGAAGAGCACTAAAACAAGTAATATGAGAATTCCTTTTTTGCGCATTTCGCCAAAATTAGCCGACAAAGGTACTGCTTTTTTTTGAATTATGCAAGAGATTTTTTTATTTTGTACTCATTTCCACCCATTTTGGGGATGTAACGACGGTCAAACTGTCGTTTTTTGCCACGATCAGATAGCACGCAGCGTCTTCGGCGCGTTCAATCATGCTCAGCGCTTCTTCCTCTCCGAGCACCATACATGCAGTGGCCATGGCATCTGCCCGCATACAGCTGGAACTGATAACCGTGGCGCTAAGCACGCTGTGCTGAACCGGCCATCCGGTGCGGGGATCGATGGTGTGACTGCGGCGTTCCGAACCCTCGTAGTAGAAGTTACGGTAGTTACCGCTGGTCGCCATACACGCATCGGTAATGGCTAATATCTCCTGCAGCTCTTCTTGTGCGCCTTCGTTATTGAGATTCGGTTTGGTGATACCTACATGCCACGGTTCGCCTTTGCTGTTCTTGCCTTTAGCCACCACTTCGCCGCCTATCTCCACCAGGTAGTTCTCACATCCGTTACGCGCCAGCACGTCAGCAATCATGTCGCATGCTTGTCCTTTGGCAACGGCTCCGCCGTCTATCTGCACGCGAGGGTCGGATTTGATAACACGGTGGTCCACCAACTGCACTTTGTCAAAGCCCACGAACTCTAAGAGAGAGTCAACCCGATCACCTATCACCTCTAACCGATCACCTTTACCGGCAAAGCCCCAGGCTTTGACTAATGGTGCTACGGTGATGTCGAAAGCGCCGTTGGACAACTCATTCACGCGTGCTGCCTCCTGCCACATGGCTTCGAAAGCGGCATTGGTCATCGTGTCGCGGTTATCATTGACGGCAGAGAGGATAGAGTGGGGATTGAACAGACTCAGACTGTTATCGAACGCAATGAGCGCCGCTTTGATGCTGTCTTCCAGGTCGTTCGTTGCTTCGTAACGGATGTTATAGTACGTGCCGAAAACGGGTCCTTCGTTGTGATAATACGCCGTCTCGGGTTCGTTGTCCCAACCCCAGATCAGCAGCGCTGCCACGCCTACGCCTAACAGCGCGCCGATGATATGTTGCCTGTTCGGTTTTTCCATTAATAGAACCAGATACCTGCGCCGATACAACCGTTAAGACGCTGGTTGTAGTAGCTGTTCTTCACTTCCGGGACGATGTTCGTCTTGTCAATGCCGCAGGTGTTGAGCATACCCATCGCATACACATCCAGTGCGAAATGCTCGCCGATCTCCCATTCCCAGTTCAGTTTGAGCGATACGTTGTTGACTGCAAAACCGTAGTCGTTATAGTAGGTGTACATACCACTCCACGGGGTCATACCGACAGCCGGAGTGAGGGTGAAGCCCAGCGGCAGATTAGCGTCGAAAGACACCTCCAGGTAACTCGAGTAAGCACGTTTGATGCCGGTCAGCTTGTCCGGATCGGCTTCGTCTTCGTACAACTCCATCCAGTCGTCACCGCCTACGGTCGTAGCCCAGAGAACAGTCAGAGGCACTTTCTCTACCAATTCGCCCAACTCGAACTTAGCGAACACTTCCGTTTGGTTGGTGGCGTAGTCGCCGTTTTTGTAATCCGCCAAAGACGGGGTGCTGTAATCGAAGTACTTCGTTCCGTCAAAATAGTAATAGTGGGTCGCACCAACGGTGAAACCGACAATCGAGTAGGACAGAGTAACGTCCAACTCCGGATTGAACTCTTTGAACGTGTAGTCTTTCGGGCTGATGTTTGCCCATCCTTCTAATTTCAAGCCTCCGTAACCGACCATTACGTCCGGTTGGATAGCCAAACCACCGTAGTTCAAACCACGCCACAAATAAGCAGAGGTGACGTCGGCACCTACAGTCCATTCAAAACCCGGGAACTCATATGCCCAAGTACTTGCGGTAACCATCACTGCGGCTACCAATGCGAAAATCTTTTTCATCCTTAAATATGTTTTTTGTTTGTTATATTTTCCTTTCACCTTTCACCTTTACCGTAGATATACTCCGAATGCGATATTAGCATTCACGCTCTGGTTAAACGGGTATGTCGGTTTCCATTGCACCGAACTCTTGTCCGCGGCTATAGCGGAAGGGTTGAGCACCACTTGTCCCTGGAGCATGAGTCCGCAACGCTCGCTGACCGTCCAGTCCTTGCGCAAACGCAGTTCAACATTATTGACCACAAAATCCCTTTGGTAGTACGAGTAAATGCTCTTCCACGGAGAGAAACCTACCGCGCCGTACAGGCTCAGGTCGTACGGCAATTTTTGCGTGTAACTGATCTCTGCGTAACTGGAGTACGCCCGAACCGTGTCGCCGGCGGCATTGAGGTAACCGTCCGAAGCCGCTACTCGCGTAGCCCATAACACGCTGATGGGCAGTTTGCTGCTAACGGTGTAACGGGCATTGATCTCAAACCGGTTACCCTTGTCGGGGTAGTTATTGAAGTCAAAGAACCCGCAGTTGAAATTATGAACGTATAGCACAAACACATCCAATCCCCATCGTGCAAAACCCAGGCTGACATCCACCTCGGGTTCGAAGGTCTTGAAACTCCACTCCGTCACGCCGATGTTCCACCACATGTCCGCGTAGAGGCCTCCGTATCCGACATTGGCGCTGGCTTGTATGTTCGCCGCACCGCAATACAAACCTCTCCATAGATAGGCCGTTTGCACTCTGGCTTGTGCGCCGTATGTCAAACCTACCGGCTGACTATAATCATCGAGCCATTTACTCTCGACTCTCGTCTCTCCACTCTCGACTCTCGTCTCGCTCGCGTACGCAGGCGCGATAAAAGTAAAAGGTAATGCTCCGGCGAAAAACGCCAGAGCTATTGCCTTGCCGATAACCGATAACCTATAACCGTTCACCGTTATTTAAAGCGCATTCTGAACTTCCCACGCGCGGCGAAGCGCAACCTCAAGTATGCGGGTGTTGCTGAATACGACGATACCGCCGTCAGGTCCCGGCTCAATATGATAGTCGGCATTGCCCTCTCCATTGAAATAAGCTCTCACTTCTTCTCCGGAAATTGCCAACTCGGCTGCTATAGCATCCATGCTACCATGAGGAAGGCTGTCCTTAACGCTACGAAGGCGATTAAATGTTGTACGCACCATAATTGCTTTGTGTTTTTTATAAGATTTATTAATGTTAATAATCCGTTTTTTCAATTTTCGCTGCAAAGGTACAACAAATTTTTGATATATGCAAATATTTTCTATAAAAAATAGAAAAAGCGAGCCGAAACTCGCTTTTCCTTGCTTACGCGTGGTTATTCGGGTTTGGTGGAACCCGCGCGGGATTTGCGTTCCTGCATAAGCCCGTTTCGTTAAATCACACAATAATCATGCAATAATCGCGCAATAATCACCCAATACAGCCTTGTGGCAATCCGTTGATTTGTCTAGCTTTAGGTGGTGTTCGCTGGCTGGGAGATATTTGTGGGCGCAAAGGTGCCACCCCAAAAATGAAATGTACAATATTTTATTCTATTCGCCAGCAGTAATAATAGATATAATCCTTGTACCAAATCTCCCACAAATCTTTATCTGCCACAGAAACAACCATATCCGCGCCCCCTTCTGTAGAGAGGGTTATAGTATCACCAAGAATATTTACAGGTGTTTGATACAAGTTATAGAATCCTCCTCCATAACCACAACTGAACAAACTGGTAGCTATATTTTCATGTTCGTCCGTTGAAATTAGTTTGTAAAACAGCACCGTCTGACCGGATTGGACATAAAGGACAGAATCAACCAAAAGTTCTCCCACTTTTCGCTCTGCATTGTCCTTCTGAACATCAACAGGACTTAACTGATTATATATTTCAGCATAAACACAACAGGGGCGTCCCACCTTCTGAAAATGCAATGTTATATCTTGCTGTGAAACATTAGCTATCTGATAAGAACTTCTAAGTTTAAGATCCGGTTTTGGCTGATTCTCCCATATATAACAGGAGGATAACATCAGCAGACAAAACGAGAAAACTGAAAAATGAATGAAATGTTTGCGTATCATAGTACTTGGCTTTTTTCTATAGCTTCTTGAGTGATTGAGAATGTGTTGTAATAGACGTAAGGAATTACATGATCCGGAATGGTTTGCCAACTCTCCGTGTTATATATACTCCATACTTCATCGCTGGAAAACATACAATAGACCACCATCGGAAGACGCTTCTGCTCTTCTGCTTGCCAGGTGATAGTATCTTCCCCTAAAATCAACTTGGTGGTTGATGCTATTATGGGGATGGGATCTATCTCATGTGTTAATGGATTGCCATATGTACGGCAAACAGGATGCAAACGAATCGTTGTATGAGCAGGTATCACTAATGTTTGCTCTTCATACCAAACTTGCGAATAGGAATCTGCATTCATTGCTGAACAAGTGTCCCATATTAGAGGGTATGTAAATTCCAACGAAACGGGTTTTTCTAAATCATTATGGATGAAATACACATCCGTAATGGTTTCTTTCTTTTCACACGATGTAAAGATGAATAAGCCGGCAAATGCCAATAAGAGCATCTGCCCGCTTAATTGCTGAATTTTAATCTTGCCAATATCCAAGCGTATCATAAGCATTTATAATTATATTTTCATCAATACCTTGATTTTGCAAAGAAGTTTTTCAATGATTGCAACGAATACACATCTGCATTTAGTGCATTATATATATCAAAAATGGAGCAATATGAATCTTCGTGACATTTTTCGCTGCAAAGGTACAACAAATTTTTGACGTATGCAAGAATAAAAATGCAAAAAAATCACAAAAAATTTGCGTAATCCAAAAAAAGCAGTACCTTTGCAGCCGATTTTGCGTCTATGAGCGAGCAGAACCATCATATCATCGACCTTTCGCGCCTGCCTTTAGGCACGCATCTGTTTGAAATTCAATTAGATGACGATTTCTTTGCATCGTTGGAGAAGTCAGAGGTGTTGAGTGGAACGGTATCTGCAACAGCGACGCTTAATCTCCGGGAGGAGGACTATCAGCTCGACATAGCGGTTCAGGGAACTGTGTTTGTCGTGTGTGATAGGTGCCTCGACCCGATGGCCATTGAAATAAATGCTAATGATGAAATGAGCGCTTCGCTCAATGATGCAGCAGAGCTGCCTAATGGTGAAATCGATCTTTCGTGGTTAGTATATGAAATAGTAAGTATCAATATTCCGATTGTGCACAGTCACCAACCGGGTGAATGCAATGAGCAAATGGAACTTCTCCTCCATAATCACCTTTGTGCGGAACCGGAACCCGAAGAAGATATTTGAAATTTGAAATTTGAAATTTTAAAATCGTAAATAATTATGGCACATCCTAAAAGAAGACAAAGCCACACCCGTCAAGCGAAACGTCGTACCCATGACGTAGTGAAGGCTCCTACATTGGCAACATGCCCGAACTGTGGCGCACTTCACATCTACCACACTGTTTGTCCGTCTTGCGGCTATTACCGTGGTAAATTGGCTATCGAGCAAGCAGAGGCTTAATCGAGAAAAGGTTTTTAAAAGGCAAAAGGAAAGGTGAAAGGTTATTCCTTTTGCCTTTTCACCTTGTAATTAATACGCGTGCGCGACGCACGTATGTAGCTCGGGAGAGTTACCGATTTAATGTTTAATGTCTAACAATTCAAACAATGAAGGTGAGCGCAGACCTCGTCCGCGTTTTCACAGAGAAGGAGAGCCTGTATCGGCTCGTCCCGCCCGTTCTCGTTTTACAAGAGAGACAGAGGGCAGACCTAAACCATTTGGTTTCAACGGCGAACATCCGCAGCGCCCGAATCGTCCGATGGGCGGCAGACCTAAACGCAATAACGGATTGTATTCCGCACACAAACAGCAGGTGTATCGTGAGCAACATGAGGACCCGACTAAGCCGGTTCGTCTGAATAAGTATTTGGCTAATGCCGGTATCTGTTCCCGTCGTGAGGCAGATGATTTCATTCAAGCCGGAGTGATCACAGTGAATGGTGTAACTGTGGATAGTCTGGGTGCGAAAGTGCTGCCGACGGATGATATCCGTTTCCACGACCAGCCTGTTCGTCGTGAACGCAAGGTGTATATTCTGCTCAACAAACCCAAGAATACCGTTACGACCACCGATGATCCGCAAGAGCGTCACACGGTGATTGATATCGTTCGTAACGCATGTCCGGAGCGTATCTATCCGGTTGGTCGTTTGGACCGCAATACAACCGGTGTGCTGCTTCTGACCAACGATGGTGACCTGGCAGCCAAGCTGACGCATCCGAAATTCAATAAGAAGAAGATCTATGCCGTCACCTTGGACCGTGAGTTGGACGAAGTGGA